>CAJBLW010000551.1 GCA_903953985.1 uncultured Burkholderiales bacterium | reverse complement strand
TGCACCGTTCCTGAATTTGTCGCGCCCCAAGGTAGCGATCTTGCGCGAACAGGGCGTCAACTCGCATGTTGAAATGGCCTACGCCTTCCACAAAGCGGGCTTCGAGTCGCACGACGTGCACATGACCGATTTGCAATCTGGCCGCGCTGACTTGGCCCATTTTCAGGGTCTCGTGGCTTGTGGCGGCTTCAGCTACGGCGACACGCTCGGCGCAGGCATCGGCTGGGCGCGCAGCATCACCTTCAACCCGGCGCTGGCCGATCAGTTCAAAGGCTTTTTTGGCCGCACCGACACCTTTGGTCTGGGCGTGTGCAACGGCTGCCAGATGTTTGCAGAACTCGCCGACATCATCCCCGGCGCACAAGACTGGCCGCGCTTCACCACCAACCAGAGCGAGCGCTTTGAAGCGCGCCTGTCGATGGTCGAAGTGCTCGAATCGCCCAGCCTGTTTTTGCAAGGCATGGCGGGCAGCCGCTTGCCGATTGCCGTCGCGCACGGCGAAGGCTTTGCCAACTTCAAGCACCGGGGCAGCGCAGCTCAGGCCATCGGCGCGATGCGCTTCGTGGACAACAGCGGCGCAGCCACCGAGCAGTACCCCTTCAACCCCAATGGCAGCGCGGGTGGCTTGACGGCCGTGACCACCGCCGACGGGCGTTTTACGGCCATGATGCCGCACCCTGAGCGGGTGTTCCGCAACGTACAGATGAGCTGGACCAGCGGCGACATTTCGGCCACCAGCCCATGGCTGCGCGTGTGGCAAAACGCGCGCAAGTGGGTGGGTTGAGACCGTGAACGCATGAAATCCGACACACCACGGCAGTGGTTCCCCCCTTCGCAACTGGCCTTTTACTTTGACCAGGGTGCGTGGTCGCGGGGCACCACGCTGTACCTGCAAAACAAAGTGATTTCGTCGCAGCTCACGCCCGACGGCGAAAGCTGGCGTTTGCAAGGCCAGGTGGAGGGCAGCGAGGTCAGTCCCTACACTGTGAACGCTGAGCTGCGCGTGAGCCCGGGCGGCAACCTGAGCGAGTGGCGCAGCGGCTGCACTTGCCCAGTCGGGCGCTATTGCAAACACGGCGCGGCCTTGGGCATTTTGGCGTCCATGCAAGGCCTGGCTTTGCTCGACGAATGGGGCAGCGACGGGCCTTCGCCCGAGGTGCTGGCGCGTCGCAGCCAGATGGAAAAAGAGCGGGCCATGAGCCACGCCGAATACCAGGCCCGTGAATGGCTGACTCGACTGGAAAACGCCAACGGCCCGGCCGCTTACAGCTTGCCCGGTGCCACACAGGACCAGTTTGTCTACCTGCTGTCGGTGGCTTATTTGGGACACAAGCCCTTGTTCCACCTGAGCGTCAAGCGGGCCGCGCAAAAGCGCAACGGTGAGTGGGGAAAACCTAAAAAAGTCAGCAACGAGCCCTCGCCGCACGATCCGATCTGGGCCAGCAGCAGCCCGTTGGACCGTGACATTTTTGACCTGATGAAAGCTTGTCCTGCGGCCAGCAGTTTCAGCTCTTATGGGTTTCAGGGCGAGGTCAAACTGCACGGCATGCCCGGCCAACTGCTGCTCAAGGTTTGTAGTCAGACTGGCCGCCTGATGTCTGCCGAAGGTGCGGTCAGCCTGCAGTGGAGCGATAACGCCGAAACTTTGGTTGGCGCTTGGCAAGAAGTGCCTGCGCAAGACAACTTGCCCGGTGGCTGGAAGCTGAGCATGCAACCCCAGCATGCGGGTGTGGCCTATGGGTTGAACGAGCCGCCTTTTTACATGGACACGCTGCATGGCCGTTGCGGCCCACTCAACACACAAGGCCTCAGCGCCAACGAGTTACAGGTGATGTCCAGCGCACCCGTGCTGCCCGAAAGCGTGGTGTTCAAGTTCCAGAACCAGTTGATGGCGCGTTTGGGGCCCGTGCCCTTGCCGCCCGTGATCGCGCAAACGCCGGAAATTCGGGATGTCACAGCCCGTGCCGTGCTCGACATCGCACCGGTCCATCCCCGTGACCGTGACACACACGGTCTTTTCATGGCCGAGTTGAGCTTTGATTACGCGGGTCACCGCGGCTTTTGGACCGGGACCGCCCAACGCGTACTGGTCGGTCATGGCACGCAGGCGCGCATGCTGGTGCGTGACTTGCCTGGCGAACTCAACGCCTGGTCCGCCTTGGAGGCATTGGGCATGGTCGCTTTCGAAGTGAACATGCTGGGCTTGCCTCCCGACAGATCTCAGCAGTGGTTGGAATGGCTGGAAACAGACTTCGCGCCCATGCGCCAAGCTGGCTTGGACGTGCGGTTTGTATCCGGCGAGGTCACTTGGCTGCGCGAAGCCGACGATGTGCACATCGATCTGTCGGGCGAAGCTGAAACGCCCGAAACGTCACCCTGGTTTGATTTGTCGCTGGGCATGGACATCGATGGCCAGCGTGTGAATATCTTGCCCTGGGTGCCCACCATTTTGACGGCTTTGGCCCGCATCAGCGTGCTCAACGCCGAGGGCGAGACCACCACTTTGCCGCCGTTTTTGTACCTGCCCGAACTGCAAGGCGAGGGCTTTGTGAAGTTGCCCACGGCCAAAATCGAACCCTGGCTGAACACATTGATGGAGCTGGTCTCCGAGCGCGGACGCGACTGGAGCGGCGATGGGCTGCGTTTGTCACGCCTGGAAGCTTTGCGCACCGCCGCCTCGCTGGGCCAGGGTGTGGCCTGGGCGGGTGCCCAAAGCCTGATGAATTTGTTGCAACAAATGCGTGGCCTTGAAAGCTTGCCCGAGGTGTGCGTGCCCAGCAGTTTGCAAGCGACCTTGCGGCCTTACCAACAGCAGGGCCTGAACTGGTTGCAGTTTTTGCGGCAGCACCAGTTGGCCGGTATCCTGGCCGACGACATGGGCTTGGGCAAAACCCTGCAGACCCTGGCGCACATCCTGACCGAAAAAGAGGCCGGTCGCCTCACGCACCCGGCCCTGATCGTTGCTCCGGTGAGCTTGCTGGGCAATTGGCAACGCGAAGCGGCCCGCTTTTGTCCCAGTTTGCGCACCCACATTCACCATGGCCTTTTGCGCCATGGGGTTGCGCAAGATCTCAGTGGTTTTGACATCGTGCTCACGCCGTACTCTTTGCTGCACCGGGACCGCGAACTGTGGCTGGCCACCGACTGGCATTTGCTGGTGCTCGATGAAGCGCAAAACATCAAGAACGCCAACACCCATGCCGCGCAAACCGTGGGCGACATTCCGGCCCGTCACCGCCTGTGTTTGTCCGGCACGCCCATGGAGAACCACCTGGGTGAGCTGTGGAGCCTTTTCCACTTTTTGATGCCCGGTTTTCTGGGCAGTCAAAAGCGTTTTGGTGTGCTGTTTCGCAACCCCATCGAGCGCCAGGGCAACAGCGAAAAAATGGACCAATTGCGCAAGCGCATCACGCCCTTCATGCTGCGACGCACCAAGGATGTGGTGGCCAGCGAGTTGCCACCGAAGGTCGAAACCCTCATGCCGGTGCCGCTGCAAGGCAAGCAAGCCGATCTGTACGAAACCATCCGTTTGGGCATGGAAAAAACCGTTCGTGACGCCTTGAATGCGCAAGGTTTGGCCAAATCGCAAATCACCATCCTGGACGCACTGCTCAAGCTGCGCCAAGTCTGTTGCGATCCACGCCTGCTCAAGTTGGGTGCGGCCAGCCAAGTGCAGCAATCGGCCAAACTCGAGCAGTTGCTCGACATGCTGCCCGAGATGGTGGCCGAGGGCCGCAAAATTTTGCTGTTCTCGCAGTTCACCCAAATGCTGAGCTTGATCGAGCAAGAGCTGCCGCGCCTGGGCATTCCCTGGGTCAAGCTCACAGGTCAAAGCAAAAACCGCGACGCGATCATTGACCAGTTCACCAGCGGACAAGTGCCACTGTTCCTGATCAGCCTGAAAGCCGGGGGTGTGGGGCTGAACCTGCCGCAAGCCGACACGGTGATCCATTACGACCCTTGGTGGAACCCTGCTGTGGAAAACCAAGCCACCGACCGGGCCCACCGCATTGGCCAAACCCAAAGCGTATGGGTGCTGAAATTGGTGGCACAAGGCACCATTGAAGAACGCATGCTGGCCCTGCAAGAGCGCAAAGCCAAGTTGGCGCAGGACATGTATTCGGGTGCAGTGCAACGCAAAGAGCCGCTGTTTGGCGAGTCGGACTTGAGTGAATTGTTCAAGCCCTTGGGTTGAGCACATCGGCATGCGCGAGTTGCTTCAACTCCTTTTTGCTTTGACGTTGAGTTCTCTCATGGCCTGTAGCCCCGAAAAGTCCGAATCCCTGCTTCCCAATCCAACTTCCAGCGTGTCGACTGTCAGCGCCGAAGATGTTGCCGGAGCTTGGGCGCTGGCCGATGCCTTCAGCCCGGACGTTCAAGAAGCGGCCCGCTTTGCAGTGCAGACCTATGCGGTGCAGAACAAGGCTCGGGTGCTTTACAAAGATGTGACCCAAGCCCGGGAGCAAGTCGTGGCAGGCTTGAACTTTGAACTGCACATTCAAGTGACGCTGGACGGAGCGAGTCGCAAAGTGAGCGCCAAGGTCTGGCGTCAGCCCGATGGGGCTTATCGCCTGCAGGCTTGGGCGTGGCTGGACTGATGCACAGTGAAAACCCTGTTGGTGCGGGGAATGACCGCCATGTTTTGGGTGTGTGCAGTTGAACGTACGTGCAAGGGCCTGAGTCTTGCGCAGGGCCGCTGAAGGGTTGAGCAGCAGGTCTTCAAGTGACTTCGGCAACAGGCAGGGCAATTAGAGTGCAAGCGCCATTTTCGGTGTTGTGCAGCGATAAGCGCCCATGAAATTGCGCGAGGATGGTTTTGGAGATCGACAAACCCATGCCTAGCCCCGAGATTTTGGTGGTGTAGAAAGGGTCTCCCGCTTGCTCGGCGGCTGCCTCCGACAAGCCCGGCCCCGTGTCATGGACCTCGATCAAAATCTCGCGATTTTCCCGATGAATGTCCAAGCGAATGCTGCGGTCCTGGACATTTTCGACCGATTCCATGGCGTTACGGACCACATTGAACAAGACTTGTGACAGTTGCACGGCATCGCCCAGCACCCAAATCGGTGTGTTCGGCAGAAGCGGTTTGACGATTTCCGTGTTCCCAAGCCGGGCTTCTGGTTCGACAAGGGCGCAGACCTCGTCAATGACCCCACGCAGGTCCACCAATTCTTTTTTCAATGACTCAGGCTGAATGAAATTGCGGATCCGGCGAATGATGTCGCCCGCCCGTACACTGTTGTGGATGATGTCCTCCAGCACCCGTTGATTCACCAGTGGGTCCCATTGCCCCGATTTTTGCTGGTGTTGCAGCAATTCAGCGTAATTGAGGATGGCGGCCAAGGGCTGGTTCAACTCATGGGCAAACGAGGCGGACATCACACCCAGACTGTGTTGGCGGTCCTGTTGCGCCAGCCGGTTCACCACACGACGCCTTTCTTCTTCGCGGACCAAGGCGGTCATCACTTTCAGTCTTTCGTCGGCTTGCTCCTGGAGGCGTATGCCGATATAGACAAAATAACGCAGCGTTCCAGCCAAGAACGCGCTCGTCCAGATGCCAAAGGTCCAGGCCTCTTGGCCGAAGGTGTTCAAGCCCCAGCCCGTCAGAAAACCTTGCGTGCGCATCAAATGGATGAGGCCCATGACGGCCATGACCCAGCACATGTGCATGGAAAAACGGTTGGCGGTCCGTTGGTAATGGGCATGCGCGAAATAGGCCCCCCACAACGAGGTGACACCAAAACAGCCCCCCGACAACAGCAAAGTCACCTCGGGACCCGCATGCAGGCGACTCCATTCCATGGCTGCAATAAAGACCAGCGTGCCCAGAGTGAGCCCCAGCAGCCGCCAATGCTGCGGGCCTTTGTCGTACAAACGGGCAATCCCCAATCCCATCAGCATGTGGCTCAAGCCCGTCAGACCAATGGGGATGCTGTAGGACCACAGCAGTGGCAGATCGTTGCGAAAAACAGTGGCCCAGGCCGTCACACCCGCCAACAAGGCGCCCACCACCCAGTAACGGGCCGAGCTGTCCAAACGTGAAAAATAAACCGAAGCTGCCAAACCGCCCAAAAGAGAGAAGATGGCGTAAAAAATGAAAAGGCTTTGGATGTAATAAGCGGCCATGCAGGCAATAAGGAAGTAGACGTGAGTAAGGACTTTTGGCCGAATTTTGAACCATTTATCCGTCCGTTGCAGCCCCAAAGGCAAATGCCCAAGGTGGTCAGATTTTTATGCACTCCTAAGTATTCAGCATGGCCGTTTCAGTGCAGGCCCACCATTGGCCGTGTCTTGTAAAACTGCATCGGACTCTCGGGCACGGCGTTCAACACCGATTTTTTGATCTTGCCCACCACATGCATTTCGCAGGGTTTGCAGTCAAAGCGCAGGGTGAGTTTTTCCTTGCCGTTGATCAGCTGCATGGGCTCGGCCTTCACCGTGCCTTGCACGCCTGTTACGCCCTTGGCTTGTTTGGGGCACAAGCTAAGGCTAAAGCGCACGCAATGTTTGGTGATCATCAGGCTCACTTCGCCCAACTCTTCTTGCGCTTCGTAGGCAGCGTCAATGACCTTCACGCCGTGTTTGGCATAAAAATCGCGGGCCTTTTGGTTGAACACATTGGCCAGGTAGCTGAGGGTGTCTTCGGGGTAAGCGACAGGCGGCTCGAAGGGCACGGATCGCGGTAGGCGGTGAAAACCTTTTGCACGGGCGGCTTCGAGTGCCTGCACCGCATCGCGGCGCAAGGCGTTGAGCTGTGAGGGCGGCACAAACCAGGGACGGGGCAGGGCCACTTGCACATCCAGCGGCTCGAACAGGGTGTCCCCCAGTTTGCTCAAAGCGGTTTTGAGTTTGTCCTCGGCTTGGGCCGCGTCTTTGGGGGCTTGCCAGGCGATGGCCATTTGCGCCGCGCCGGAGTGACCAGCTTCGTCGGTCAGGGTCAGTTGCAGACCTTCACCTTGGCCATTCGCGGTTTCGACCAATTGCATCCAGACGCCCATGCGACGCTCGGCCGATTTTTTGTCCAAGGTGCGCACCCAGCTCATGTCGCGGTTGCGGTTGACCTGCACGCCTTTGCGCAAGTCCTTGAAACCGTCCATCGGGTCTTTGGGAAACAGACGCCAAACGCCCTTGGCTTTTTGCGCTTCGGCGCGGTTGATTTGCAGGCCCACCAATTCTTTTTGCAGGTCGTAGTAGCACAGGCCATCGCCGTTGTGCAGTTCGGCGGCCGGATCGTCGGTGGTGATCTCGAGGTGCTCAGCAGTCACCTTGCTGATCCAGCCTATGGGCTGGCCCGGGTTTTTGGGCGTGTCAAATGCGCCGATGTCCTCTTTGCGGCCTTGCACAAAATAGTCGGTGAACTCGCGGTTGAAGTTCTGATTCGGATCGGGTTCAAAACTGAAGGTGGTGAGGCCATGCGAGGCAGCAGCCAGCTCGGGTCGCTCGGTCAGCACGTCGTCAAACAGCTTGCGGTAATGGGCCGTGATGTTTTTCACATAGGCCATGTCCTTGTAGCGCCCCTCGATTTTGAAGCTGCGAA
The DNA here is from genome assembly GCA_903953985.1 of uncultured Burkholderiales bacterium. Taxonomy (GTDB): domain Bacteria; phylum Pseudomonadota; class Gammaproteobacteria; order Burkholderiales; family Burkholderiaceae_C; genus Limnohabitans_A. The sequence goes on along the minus strand of CAJBLW010000551.1, from coordinate 6,956 downwards.
TCCCCGCATCCACCAGATCGCGCAGGTTCGCGCTCTGGTTGTTGTCTTTCATGCTCAGCACATGCTTGTCGTGCGCCACGATGCGACCTTGCGCGTCTTTGACTTCGTAAGGCAGCCGGCAGGCTTGAGAGCAGTCGCCCCGGTTGGCGCTGCGCCCGGTGTGGGCATGGCTGATGAAGCACTGCCCGCTGTAGGCCACACACAAAGCACCATGCACAAAGAACTCGATCACGGTGCGCTCGGTGTCGATCACGTCACGGATCGCGCTGATCTGCGGCAGCGTCAGCTCGCGGGCCAGCACGATTTGGCTCAACCCCACGTCTTGCAAGAACTTGGCTTTTTCGGGGTTGCGGATATCAGTTTGTGTGCTGGCGTGCAGCTGGATCGGTGGCATGTCGATCTCCAGCAAGCCCATGTCCTGGACGATCAGCGCATCCACTCCTGCGTCGTAGAGTTGCCAGGCCAGTTTGCGCGCGCCCTCGAGCTCGTCGTCGCGCAAGATGGTGTTGAGCGTGACAAAAATGCGGCTGTGAAAGCGGTGGGCGTATTGCACCAACTTGGCAATGTCCTGAATGCTGTTGTCGGCCGTGGAGCGCGCCCCAAAAGAGGGGCCGCCGATGTAGACCGCATCCGCGCCATGGTTGATGGCTTCGATGCCAATGTCGAAGGTGCGGGCGGGGGCGAGGAGTTCGAGGTGGTGAGGCTGCATGGCTTGGGATTATCACAGCTTGCTTGACTCGTGTCGGGGAGCCCTGAAGCGGCGGGCACTGGCCGGGGCTCAGAGGCGCTTCGCTTTGCCGCATCGCCCCAGCCAGTGCCCACCGCTTCAGGGCGTGGGCGTTCGTGGTTCTGGTGAAGGTGCAGGTGTGACGTTTGGCTCAGCCTTCGGGTGGTGGTCAGCCCAGACATGGAGGGGCTGAGGGCTCCGACAGTTCGGGGTACGCGCTCCACAGACACCCCACAAAAGGCTTGGGCGCGGGATAGGGTGATGTGGCAAAGCGAAGCGCCTCTGAACCCCAGCCCGCGCCCATGCCTTTTGCCCAAATACGCCAAGTGACCCTTCTCAAGCCCCACATCCGACCGCAGCTAAAACAAAAAACGCGACCGAAGTCGCGTTTTTCAGGTGAGCAAAGACCAGATCACTGGATCTTGGCTTTGCTGCGCAGACCTTCTTGGTAAGCGCTCAGCTTTTGCTGTTGAAGCTGCTGGGCAATCTGGGGTCTGACTTCTTCGAGCTTGGGCAATTGGGCTTCACGCACATCGTCGACGCGGATGATGTGAAAGCCAAACTGGGTTTTCACGGGGGTGTCGGTCATCTGGCCTTTGTCCAGTTTGACCATGGCACCCGAAAACTCGGGAACATAGCTGCCCGCTGCAGCCCAATCCAAGTCGCCACCGTTGGCACCAGAGCCTGGGTCTTTGGAGGCTTTCTTGGCCAATTCTTCAAAGTTGCCGCCTTTTTTGATGTCGGCAATCAGGGCCTTGGCATCGGCTTCGGTTTCCACCAGGATGTGGCGGGCACGGTATTCCTTACCGCCGTTTTCCTTGGCGAACTTGTCATATTCGGCCTTGATGTCAGCGTCTGTGACCGGGTTTTTCTTCTGGAAGTCTGCAAACAGCTGGCGAATCAGGATGGTCTGGCGGGCCAGTTCCAGCTGGGTTTTGTAGTCTTCGCTGGCATCCAGACCCCGTTTGCGGGCTTCTTGCATGAAGACTTCGCGGGCGATCAGCTCTTGCTTGATTTGGTCTAGAACTTCAGGGGTGACGGGGCGACCTGAGGCTTCGACTTGCTGTTGCAGCGCTTTGACGCGCGAGCTAGGCACAGGCTTGCCATTGACCACAGCCAGGTTTTGCGCCAGAACGGGGGACGCCAGCAAGGCCACCAAAGCGGCGCTGAGCAGTTGCTTTTTCATCGTGTTTTCCTAAGAGACGGGGTGTCAGATGTGGGTCAAGGGTTCAAAAAAAGGGGCTGTCACCAAAGGGTGACGGCCCGGGTTCAGATCAGCTCGATGGCCAGGGCGTGTAACCCCTGATCAATGAAATCTTGCAGCGCATCATACACAAGGCGGTGACGTTGCACACGGCTGATGCCGACAAACAAAGGGCAAGCAATGCACACCCGCATGTGGGTGCCCACGCCACTGTCGTTGGCCCCCATGTGGCCCGCGTGTTGGGCGCTTTCGTCGATCACGCGCAGCTCGGTGGGTTGCAGGCGCTCGATCAGGCGGGCATGGATTTGTTCGCTCAGGGGCAAGGTGGCCTGGATCATGGTTGCTTGTCCTCGTCTTTGGGCAAATAGCGCGAAATGTACAGGCCCTGACCCAAGATGAAGAACAAGGGGAAGGCATACCCCCAGAGCTTGAAGTTCACCCAGTCTTCGGTGCTGAAGTAGTGGGCCACATAGGCGTTGATGGCCGCCATGAAAATGCAGTAAAGCATCCATGACAGGTTCAGGCGGTTCCAGACGGCGTGGGGCAGTTGCAATTGGGTGCCCAGCAGCATGTGCAAAAAGTTTTTCTTCAACACCCAGTGCGCTACGGCCAAGGCAATCGCCAGGCCCGAATACAGCAAGGTGGGTTTCCACTTGATGAAGCGCTCGTCGTGCAAGCCCAGTGTCAAGGCACCAAAGCCCAGCACCAACACCAGCGTGATCTTGTGCATGGTCTGCAGCTTGCCGTCCATCTTGTAAATCAAGGCAGTTTGCAGCACGGTCGCGCCCATCAGCACCGCCGTGGCGGTGTAGATGTCGGCCATCTTGTAAGCGCCAAAAAACAGCAGGATGGGGAAAAAATCGAGGATGAGTTTCATGAAATGGGTGCGTTGGCTGCTTCAAAGGCGCAACCGGGTGAGGTCAGGAAGGCTCGAAGTCTAACGAGGCGGGGTTCATGCAGTAGCGCAAGCCCGTTGGGGCGGGACCGTCCTCGAACACATGGCCCAGGTGCGCGCCGCATTGGGCGCAGACAGTTTCGACACGGCGCATGCCGTGGCTGACGTCCACACGTTCTTCGATGGCGCTGTCGCTGGCCGCTTTCGAAAAGCTGGGCCAGCCGCAGCCGGCGTCGAATTTGGTGTCCGAGCTGAACAAGGGCGCGTCGCAGCAGATGCAGCTGTAAGTGCCTTTGGACCAGTGGCCCTCGTACTTGCCGGTAAAGGGACGTTCGGTAGCGGCCTGGCGCGTGACCGCAAAGGCCACAGGTTCGGCACCCTTGGCGGCCAGCAACTCGCGCCACTCTTGATCGGTTTTGGTGATGGGGCTCATGATGAACAGCTGATTTCCAGTTGGCCCGCCCAGTCGGGCGGTAAGTCGGCATAGGCCTCAAAGCTTGGGTGCTCGTCGAAGGGGGACTTTAACAAGTTGTACAAGGTGTCGATTTCCGAAAAATCACCCGCCTGGGCTTGGCGGATGGCCGTTTCGGCCAAATGGTTGCGCAGCACGAACTTTGGGTTGGTGCGCAGCATCTGCTGGCCCATGGCTGCGAAGTTGTTTTGGCCTGCGCGCTCTGAGTACCGCGCCAGCCATTTCAGGAGGCGAGGGCGGTCCAATACCAAGTCGGTCACTGCGCTCCAGCCTGCATTAGTCAAAGTCGAGGCTGTCGATTGTTGAACCACCGCTTGGCTCAGTTGCCGCCAAAACAAGGTGAAGTCCACTTTTTCGGCCGCCATGAGCTGCATCAGGTCTTCCACCAGCGTCCAGTCGGCTTCGCGCTCGGACTCGGAAGCCAGCGCATCCACCAGGCCCAGTTTGGCACGCATCGCATCGCCCAGGCAACGGGGGAACAGGGTCTTGTAGCCTTCCAGCACCTGCAGCGTCATGTCCTGGTCATCGATCAAGGGAGCGAGCGCTTGCGCCAGGCAATACAAATTCCAATACGCCACATTAGGCTGGCGCCCATAGGCGTACCGCCCTTGGTGGTCCGAGTGGTTGCAGATGTGGCCGGGGTCAAAGCCGTCCCAGAACTGGAAGGGTCCGTAGTCGATCGACAGGCCCAACAGGCTCAGGGTGACGGTGTTCATGACGCCGTGGCAAAAACCCACCCCTTGCCATTGCGCCAGCAGCCGGGCGGTGCGCTCTTGCACCTCGTCCAGCAAGGCCGCGTACACATTGCCTTGCCACAGCACGGCGCGCTCGCGGCACTCGGAAAGGTGGTGAGCAATAGCGTGGTCGGCCAGCAGGCGCAGACTGTCCGTGTCGCCTTGGGCCGAAAAATGTTCAAAGTGCCCAAAACGCAAAAAGCTGGGGGCTACGCGGGCGACCACGGCGGCTGTTTCCAACGTCTCGCGCCGCACCGGCTCGGGAGAAGCGACCAAGCTCAGGGCCCGGGTGGTCGGGATGCCCAGGCCGTGCATGGCCTCGCTGCAAAGGTACTCGCGGATGCTGGAGCGCAGCACGGCGCGGCCGTCGCCGCCCCGCGAATAGGGCGTACGGCCTGCACCCTTGAGTTGGATTTCTTGTGGGCCTTGGGCCGATGCGGCTTCACCCAGCCAGATGGCGCGGCCGTCGCCCAGCTGGCCCGCCCATTGGCCAAACTGGTGGCCGCTGTAGACCGTGGCCAGTGGCTGGGAGCCGACCATGATCGCATTGCCCGCGAAGGCTTGCAGGTGATCGTCGTCAAACAGCGCGTTCGGCCAGCCCAGCTCGGCACGCAAAGCCTCGTTGCGGGCTGCCCAGCGCGGCGCGGCCACTGGCGTGGGTTGCAGAGGGGTAAAAAATCGGGGGCCGAGTTGGGTCAGGCGGTGCGTCCAGTCCAACACAGGCAAATCGTGGGTGTGGCTGACGGGGGCCAAAGGGGAAGATGACATGGGCACCGATTGTCACGCCCTTGACAAGCACCCGCAGTTTGGCGGGTTTTAGGCCAAGTTGGCGTTGAACTCGGGTGCACAATGAAGCGATTGAGAAAACCCCACCTGACAGGAGAACCCCCATGCTGGGACTGATGCAACAGCAATCGCTATTGATTTCTGCGTTGATTGAATTTGCCGAACAACACCATGGCGACAGTGAGGTCGTTTCGCGTCGGGTCGAAGGTGACCTTCACCGCAGCGATTGGGCACAAGTGGCCCGCCGCTCGCGCCAGGTGGCCAACGCACTGGATGCGCAAAAGCTGCCTCAAGGCGCCCGCATCGCCACGCTGGCCTGGAACGGTTACCGCCACCTGGAGCTTTACTTTGGTGTGAGCGGCTCGGGCCGCGTCCTGCACACCCTCAACCCGCGCCTGCATCCGGATCAGATGGCCTGGATCGCCAACCACGCCGAAGACCAGGTGCTGTGCTTTGACATGACGTTTTTGCCCTTGGTACAGGCGCTGCACAGCCATTGCAAAACCATCACCCACTATGTGGCTTTGTGCGATGCCGACAAGCTGCCTGCAGACACCGGCATCCCCAATTTGGTGAGTTACGAAGCCTGGATGGGGCAGCAGCCAAGCACCTATGCTTGGCCGCAGCTCGATGAAAACACCGCCTGCAGTTTGTGCTACACCAGCGGCACCACCGGTAACCCCAAAGGCGCTTTGTACAGCCACCGCTCCACCGTGCTGCACGCCTACGCCGCCGCTTTGCCCGACTCGATGTGCATTTCGGCCCGCGACGCCATCTTGCCGGTGGTGCCCATGTTCCACGTCAACGCCTGGGGCATTCCCTACAGCGCGGCCATGGCGGGAGCCAAACTGGTGTTCCCCGGCCCGGCGCTGGACGGCAAGTCAGTGTACGAGCTGATCGAGGCCGAGGGCGTGACATTTGCTGCTGGCGTGCCCACCGTGTGGCAAATGCTGTTGGGCCACATGGCACCCGCAGGCCTGAAGTTCAGCACGCTGGGTCGCACCGTGATTGGCGGCTCGGCTTGCCCGCCCGCCATGATTGACGCTTTCCGTCAGAACTACAACGTGGACGTGCTGCATGCCTGGGGCATGACCGAACTCAGCCCACTGGGCACGGTCAGTACACTCAAGAACAAGCATTTGAGTCTGCCGGCCGAGCAGCAAATGAAGCTTCGCATGAAGCAAGGACGCTGCATTTTTGGCATTGACATGAAGATCGTGGACGCTGAGGGCCAAACCTTGCCGCACGACGGCAAAGCCGCAGGTGATCTGCTGGTCAAAGGCCCCTGGGTCATTGAGTCTTACTACAAACAAGAAGGCGGTAACCCCTTGGTGGACGGTTGGTTCCCCACGGGCGACGTGGCCACCATCGACACCGATGGCTTCATGCAAATCACCGACCGCAGCAAAGACGTGATCAAGTCGGGCGGCGAGTGGATCAGCTCGATCGATGTGGAAAACATCGCCATGGCGCACCCGTCCGTGGCCATGGCCGCTTGCATCGGCATGCGCCACCCCAAGTGGGACGAGCGGCCTATTGTTTGCGTGGTCAAGAAGCCCGGGGCCGAGGTCACGCGTGAAGCGTTGTTGGCCTTCTACGAAGGCAAGACCGCCAAGTGGCAGATTCCGGACGATGTGGTCTTTGTTGAGGCCATTCCGTTGGGCGGCACCGGCAAGATGCTCAAGACCAAATTGCGCGAGCAGTTGGCTGACTACGTGCTTCCAGGTTTTTGATGCCCATCAAATTCGTCACGGACCTCTGAGCAGCCCACATAGGTGGCTTAGGGTTTGGCGGGTGGGCTAATGCCTGATCACCTGTGGGTTCATCGGGCTTTTTTGGGCTTCCGAGCCACTATGGGCCGGGCTTGCATCGCAAGTCCACTTTGGGTAATGCTTTAGATCCAGCAGGGTCTGGAAAGTTTGTGGTGGAGTTTTTCATCATTTCCATGCTCAACGGCCTCGGTTATGGGCTGTTGCTCTTCATGCTCAGCTCTGGGCTGACGTTGATTTTCAGCATGATGGGCGTGCTCAATTTCGCGCATGCCAGTTTCTACATGGTCGGTGCTTATTTCGGCCACACGTTGTCCAATTGGATTGGGTTTTGGCCTGCACTTTTCGTCGCCCCATTTTTAGTGGGAG
>CAJBLW010000550.1 GCA_903953985.1 uncultured Burkholderiales bacterium | reverse complement strand
GGCGACATGCGCCGTGGCCAGTCGCTGGTGGTCTGGGCCATCCGTGAAGGACGCCAAGCGGCACGCTCGGTGGACGAGTTCCTGATGGGCCAGAGCGACCTGCCGCGTTGAAGAACATTCGTTCTAGGTAAAATCCCTTGAATGTCTTGGTGGGCACCAGTCCAGCTGAGAGCCTCTAACACCACAAGAGCCGGAACTTCCGGCTCTTGTTTTTCATGAACACCATATCCACCGCCCCGCCACTTGTTGAATTGCGCGACCTGACTTTCGGGTACGGCGACCGTGTCATCTTGAAGAACCTCAGCTTCAATGTGCCACGTGGACAAGTCACGGCCCTGATGGGTGTGTCTGGTGGTGGCAAGACCACGGTCTTGCGCTTGATCGGTGGGCAGATCCGTGCCAGCGCTGGCCAATTGTTGTTTGATGGTGACGACATCACCCCCATGCACCAGGACGAGCTTTACGCCGCACGTCGCCGTATGGGCATGCTGTTTCAGTTTGGTGCGCTGTTCACCGACATGAGCGTGTTCGACAATGTGGCTTTTCCCTTGCGCGAACACACACGTTTGTCGGAAGACCTGATCCGCGACATCGTGCTGATGAAGCTGGATGCGGTGGGCTTGCGCGGTGCGCGGGACCTCAAACCCTCCGAAATTTCTGGCGGCATGAGCCGCCGAGTGGCCCTGGCCCGTGCCATCGCGCTTGACCCGGACTTGATCATGTACGACGAGCCCTTTGCCGGTCTCGACCCGATCTCGCTGGGCACAGCGGCCCGATTGATTCGCCGTCTGAACGACAGCCTGGGCATCACCAGCGTGGTGGTGTCGCACGACGTGACCGAGACCTTCGAGATCGCTGACCATGTGGTGATTCTGGCGCATGGCGGTGTGGCCGCTCAGGGCACGCCTGCCGAGCTGCGGGCCAGCACCGACCCGTTGATTTACCAGTTTGTTCATGCCTTGAGCGATGGGCCTGTGCCCTTCCATTACCCGGCCCCTTCGGCTGCGCAAGACTACGATGGGAGGTCGCCATGATCTCCGAAATGCTGGGCGCTTTGGGCGCATCCACCCGCCAAATGCTGGCCGATTGGGGTTTTGCAGCTCGACTGTTTTTTAAGTTGATGGGCATGTCAGGCGCAACGCTCAAGCGCCTTGGTCTGGTGCGCGATCAGGTGCATTTTTTGGGCAATTACTCGCTGGCCATCATCACCGTGTCGGGCCTGTTTGTAGGTTTTGTGCTGGGTTTGCAGGGCTACTACACCTTGCAGCGCTACGGCTCTGCCGAGGCGCTGGGCTTACTGGTTGCGTTGAGCCTGGTGCGAGAGTTGGGCCCCGTGGTGGCCGCCTTGTTGTTTGCGGGTCGTGCCGGTGCCTCACTCACGGCCGAGATCGGCTTGATGCGGGCCGGTGAGCAGCTCACCGCGTTGGAAATGATGGCGGTAGACCCTGTCCAACGCATTTTGGCACCTCGCTTTTGGGGTGGCATCATCGCCTTGCCCTTGTTGGCGGCGGTGTTCAGTGCGGTGGGCATTATGGGCGGCTACGTGGTGGGCGTCTTGCTCATTGGTGTCGACTCGGGTGCTTTTTGGAGCCAGATGCAAGGCGGTGTCGATGTGTTCAAGGACGTGGGCAACGGCATCATCAAAAGTGTTGTTTTTGGCGTGGCCGTGACCTTCATTGCCTTGTTGCAGGGCTATGTGGCCAAGCCCACGCCCGAAGGTGTGGCCAGCGCCACCACACGCAGTGTGGTGGTTTCTTCTTTGTCGGTATTGGGGCTGGATTTCATTCTGACCGCGATGATGTTCAGCATTTAGGAGGACGACATGGAACGTTCAAAAAATGATATTTGGGTTGGTTTGTTTGTTTTGTTGGGCGCTGTGGCCGTGCTGTTTCTGGCGCTCAAAGCGGCCAACTTGCTCACTTGGAGTTTCAGTCAGGACTACGAGGTCACGGCCAAGTTCGACAACATCGGCGGTCTCAAGCCTGGTGCGGCGGTCAAGAGCGCCGGGGTGGTGGTCGGGCGCGTCAAGAAAATCGAATTCGACGGCGAGTCCTTCCAGGCCAAGGTCACGCTGGGCATGCAAATCCAGCACGCCTTTCCTCAAGACAGCTCCCTGAAAATTCTCACCAGCGGTTTGCTGGGTGAGCAATACCTCGATGTCGCCCCTGGTGCTGACGAGAAAAATCTGTCCGCAGGAGACCGTATCGGCTCCACCCAATCGGCCGTCATCCTGGAAAACCTGATCAGCCAGTTCCTGTTCAGCCAAGCCGAGAAATCCACCACTGAAAGCAAAAAACCATGATCGCATGGACGAAACGCTTCGCCTCGCTGGCGCTGCTGGTCAGCCTTGTGGCCTTGCAAGGCTGCGCCACCGTGCAAACCGCCGATGCGCGTGACCCTTGGGAGTCGATGAACCGCAGCGTCTTTCAATTCAACGACGCGGTGGATGCTGTGGCCATCAAGCCTGCAGCCGAGCTGTATGTGAAAGTGTTGCCTGGCTTTGTGCGCAAGGGCATCAACAATTTTTTGGGCAATCTGGGGGATGTCTGGTCCATGGCCAACAGCGCCTTGCAGCTGAAGGGGCAGGCCACGGTTGAAACTTTCATGCGCATCAACGTGAACACCTTTTTAGGTCTCGGCGGCCTGCTGGATGTGGCCACCGAAATGCGATTGGAAAAGCGAAAAGAAGACTTCGGACAGACCTTGGGTTACTGGGGTGTCAAGCCTGGCCCTTATGTGGTGCTGCCTTTGCTGGGGCCGTCCACTCTGCGCGACGCCCTGGCCTTGCCGCTGGACATGCAGGGCGATGTTTCCCGTCAATTTTCAGATGAGGCCACCCGCAATGCCTTGACCGTGACACGCGTTTTGGACATCCGCTCTGGCTTGCTGCAAACCGTGGATGTGGTCAAGGCCGCATCGCTGGACCCTTACTCGTTTGTGCGTGACGGCTTTTTGCAAAAACGTCGTAACGATATTTACGACGGTAACCCGCCCTCAAGTTTCGACTACGGGGATGGCGAGTCCGACTCGAAATAAGCCCGTTACAGTTGTTCACACGCATTTTGGCTACAGGCCGTATAGTTATTTCATGCTCAAAACCGATACCGTTTTTTTCCTGAACCGCCGCCATGTGCTTGAGGCCGCATGTGCCGCAAGCCTTCTGGGGGCTTCGGGCCTGTCCATGGCTGCCGACGAAGCGCCCGAGGCATTGATCCAGCGGATAACCAACGACACGCTGAACGCCATCAAAGCCGACAAGGCACTGCGCAGCGGCGACATCGGCAAAATCATGCAGCTGGTCGACACGCAGCTGATGCCGCATGTGAACTTTCGCCGTATGACCTCCCTCGCCGCTGGCCCAGCTTGGCGCAAAGCCACGCCTGAGCAGCAAAAACGTCTGCAAGAAGAGTTCAAGACTTTGTTGGTGCGAACCTATTCGGGTGCACTCAGCCAGATCACCGACCAGGTGGTGGTGGTCAAGCCCCTGCGCGCCGGTCAGGAAGACAAAAACACGGTGGTCAACACCGAAGTGCGTGGTAAGGCGGACCCGATTCAGTTGGACTACCGACTCGAAAAAACCCCGGGCCAAGGTTCGGGTTGGTTGATTTTTGATCTGAACGTACTGGGTGTCTGGTTGATCGAAAACTACCGCAACCAGTTCACCAAAGAAATCAATGCCGGAGGCTTGGATGCGCTGATCGCCAGCTTGGCCGCACGCAATAAGTCCAACGCCAAAGCTTCTTGATCGCATTGACATGAGCCTTCTGAAGCTGCCCGCCACTTTGCTGCACGACCAAGCCGATGTTTGTCTGGCGAAGTGGGTGGCGCAATTGCCCTCTGATTTGCCGTCTGCTGTGGTGCTGGAAGCCTCGGGACTTTCCGAATTCGACTCCTCGGCTTTGGCCGTGCTGCTGGGCTTGCGCCGGGTTCTGACTCAAAAAGGGAGCGCCTTGCGGGTCGATGGCATGACACCACGCTTGCGAGAACTGGCCAGTTTGTATGGGGTGATGGATCTGCTCCAACCCGCTTGAAGGCGGGGTTTCCATGCCTTTTGGGGCCTCTACCAGGGCAGCCCCCCAAGGTCTGCGGGTCAGCACTTAAAATACACCCCTTCCATGCCAGCGCTCTCATTCCAATCCGTCTCCAAGATTTATCCGGCCAAACAGGCGGGCGTAGCTGCGTTCAAAGCCCTTGACCAGGTCAGCTTCGATGTGGAGGAGGGCGAATTTTTTGGCCTGCTTGGGCCCAACGGTGCGGGTAAGACCACCCTGATCAGCACCTTGGCAGGCTTGAGTCGGCCGAGCACCGGTCGTGTATTGGTGCATGGCCACGACGTGCAAACCGACTATGCCGCCGCGCGCCGACTGCTGGGCGTGGTGCCGCAAGAGTTGGTCTTTGATCCGTTTTTTACGGTGCGCGAGGCTTTGCGGATCCAGTCGGGCTATTTTGGTGTCAAGAAAAATGAGGCCTGGATCGACGAACTGCTGGGCAGCTTGGGCCTGGCCGATAAGGCGGGCTCCAACATGCGCCAGCTCTCGGGCGGCATGAAGCGGCGCGTGCTGGTGGCACAAGCCTTGGTGCACAAGCCGCGCGTGATCGTGCTCGACGAACCCACGGCCGGCGTCGACGTTGAGCTGCGCCAGACTTTGTGGGCTTTCATTGCCAAACTTAACAAGCAAGGACACACTGTCTTGCTGACCACCCATTACCTGGAAGAAGCCGAGGCCCTTTGTGGGCGCATTGCCATGCTCAAGCGTGGCCAGTTGTTGGCGCTGGAGCGCACCTCTGATTTGCTCCGATCTGCTACCAGCCAGGTGTTGCGCTTCAAGCTCGACGGCGACTTGCCTCCCGCTGTGGCGGCCATCGCCCGGGTGACGGGACGCATCGTCCAGTTGCCGGTGCACAACGCGGTTGAAATCGAAAACCATCTGGCCACGCTGCGCACAGCCGGGCTGGTGGTCGAAGACGTGGAGATCCGTCAGGCCGATCTTGAAGACGTTTTCCTGGAAGTCATGAATCGAAAACAAACTGCCACCGGAGCCTTGGCATGACCGGTTGGCAAACCTTGCTTTATAAAGAAGTGCTGCGTTTTTGGAAAGTTGCTTTCCAGACCGTGGGCGCACCCGTGCTCACCTCGGTGCTTTACATGCTGATCTTTGGCCATGTGCTCGAAGACCATGTCAAGGTGTATGACAACGTGGCCTACACCTCGTTTTTGCTTCCGGGCCTGATGATGATGGGCGTGCTGCAAAACGCGTTTGCCAACAGTTCGTCCAGCTTGGTGCAAAGCAAGATCATGGGCAGCTTGGTGTTTTTGCTGCTGACCCCCCTGTCGCACCGCAGCTGGTTTGTGGCTTATGTGGGCTCATCGGTGGTGCGGGGCTTGGCCGTTGGCGTGGGGGTGTTCGTCATCACGGGCTGGATGGTCAACATCACTTTTGTGAACCCGCTGTGGATTTTGGCCTTCGCCTGCATGGGCGCGGCCATGATGGGCGCTTTGGGCGTGATCGCTGGGCTGTGGGCTGAAAAGTTCGACCAGATGGCCGCTTTCCAGAACTTTATTATCATGCCCATGACGTTTTTGTCGGGCGTTTTTTACTCCATCCACTCTCTTCCGCCGTTTTGGCAAAAGCTCAGCCACCTGAACCCGTTTTTCTACATGATCGACGGTTTCCGTTACGGCTTTTTTGGCCAAAGCGATGTCTCTCCCTGGCTCAGTCTGGCGGTGGTGGGTACTGCCCTGGCTGCCATCAGTGGCCTGACCCTTCACCTTTTGCGCATCGGCTACAAAATCCGCAGCTGAGGACCCTCATGAACGCACAGCAACTTCAAGACATCATCGCCGCAGGTCTTTCGTGCACCTACCTGACGGTGGACGGCGATGGCCGACACTGGAGCGCCGTGGTCGTATCCGAAGCCTTTGCTGGTATGCGCCCCATTGCGCGGCACCAACGGGTGTACGCCACGCTGGGCCAAAAAATGCACACTGACGAGGTGCACGCCTTGTCGATGAAAACCTACACGCCCGCCGAATGGGCAGCGCAAGCGAAATGAAACGAAGGCCTGCGGGCCGCAACGCACCCACCTGATCCATGGACAAACTGAAAATTCGCGGCGGCAAACGCCTGCAAGGCACGCTCGATGTGGCAGGTGCCAAAAACGCGGCCCTGCCCGAGCTGTGTGCTGCGCTGCTGAGCGCCGAGCCCGTCACTCTGAGCAATGTGCCGCGCCTGCAAGACGTCTCGACCATGCTCAAGCTGATCCGCAACATGGGCGTGTCGGTCGAGCACGAGGAAGACGGCCGCGTCACGCTGGACGCCGGGGCTTTGAACAACCCTGAAGCGCCCTACGAACTGGTGAAAACCATGCGAGCCTCGGTGTTGGCACTGGGCCCCTTGTTGGCCCGCTTTGGCCACGCCAAGGTGTCCCTGCCTGGCGGCTGTGCCATCGGTTCGCGCCCAGTGGACCAGCACATCAAAGGCCTTCAGGCCATGGGCGCGGTGATCTCGGTGGACCACGGCTACATGTTGGCCAGCTTTTCCGCAGGCCGCACGCGCCTGAAGGGTGCGCGCATCACTACCGACATGGTCACCGTCACAGGCACTGAAAACTTCTTGATGGCCGCGGCTTTGGCGGAAGGCGAGACGGTGCTCGAAAACGCTGCTCAAGAGCCCGAAATTCCCGACCTGGCTGAAATGCTGATCAAGATGGGTGCCCAGATCGAAGGCCACGGCACACGCCGGATCCGCATTCAGGGTGTGGAGCGTTTGCACGGTTGTGAACACCAAGTGGTGGCCGACCGCATCGAGGCGGGCACTTTCCTTTGCGCGGTCGCTGCCACGGGCGGTGACGTGGTGTTGCGCCACGGCCGCGCCGACCACCTGGAAGTGGTCATCGAAAAGCTGCGCGAGGCCGGCGCCACCATCGAAGCTGGTGAGGGCTTCATCCGTGTCAAATCCGAAGGCCGATTGAAGGCTCAGAGCTTTCGCACCACCGAATACCCGGGCTTTCCGACCGACATGCAGGCCCAGTTCATGGCGCTCAATTGCATCTCGCAAGGGGCGAGCAAAGTGACCGAAACGATTTTTGAAAACCGCTTCATGCACGTCAACGAGCTGGTGCGCCTGGGCGCGCACATCCAGATCGACGGCAAGGTCTCAGTGATCGAGGGCGTACCCAAACTCTCAGGCGCCACCGTCATGGCCACCGACTTGCGCGCTTCAGCCAGCTTGGTGATCGCCGGTTTGGTGGCCGATGGTGAAACCACCGTCGAGCGTATCTACCACCTGGACCGCGGTTATGACCGCATGGAAGCCAAACTCCGCGCCGTGGGCGCTGATATCGAAAGGGTGAAATGATCACGCTGGCCCTGTCCAAAGGACGCATTTTTGACGAAACCCTGCCGCTGCTCAAAGCCGCAGGCATCGAGGTGCTGGAAGACCCCGAGAAATCCCGCAAGCTGATCTTGCCCACCAACCAGCCCAACGTGCGCGTGGTGCTGGTGCGGGCCAGCGACGTGCCCACCTATGTGGAATACGGCGGCGCCGATTTGGGTGTGACGGGTCTGGACACTTTGATCGAACACGGTGGCCAGGGCCTGTACCAACCGCTGGACCTGAACATCGCCAAATGCCGCATGAGCGTGGCGGTGCGCGCCGATGACGATTACGCCGCGCTGGTTCGCACCGGGGCACGCTTGAAGGTGGCCACCAAATACACATCAATAGCCCGCGATTTTTTTGCCACCAAGGGCGTGCATGTGGACATGATCAAGCTCTACGGCAGCATGGAGCTGGCCCCCCTCACAGGCCTGGCCGATGCCATCGTCGATCTGGTGTCCACCGGCAACACGCTCAAAGCCAACCACTTGGTCGAGGTCGAGCGCATCATGGACATCAGCTCGCGTCTGGTGGTCAACCAGGCCGCGCTCAAGCTCAAGCAAGCACCGATCCGCGCCATCATCGACGCCTTTGCGGGCGCAGTGAAGAAAGACTGAACAACATGGACTCGTTGGGCCTGGAAGCCAAACCCTTGCAACTGAACACGGCAGATGCCGGTTTTGAAGCGGCCTTCGCGGCCCGACTGCATTGGTCTGCCGATACCGACGCCGCCATCGAGCAGCGCGTGGCCGATATCTTGGCCGATGTGCAGCGTCGTGGCGATGCGGCGGTGCTGGAGTACACCGAGCGGTTTGACGGCCTGGAAGCCGCCGACGTGAAGGCGCTTGAGATCACCCAAGCCGAGCTGAAGGCCGCATTGGACAGCCTGCCCGCTGCGCAGCGCGAAGCCTTGCAAGCCGCTGCTGCCCGAGTGCGCAAGTACCACGAAGCACAAAAGAAAGCGTCCGGCGAGAGCTGGTCTTATTGCGACGAAGACGGCTCCCTGCTCGGCCAAAAAGTCACACCGCTCGACCGCGTGGGCATTTACGTGCCCGGTGGCAAAGCCGCTTACCCCTCTTCGGTATTGATGAACGCCATTCCTGCCCATGTGGCTGGGGTGCAAGAGATCATCATGGTCGTGCCCACGCCCGTGCGCGGCAGCGTGGCCACGGGCGGCTCAGGCGAGCAGGCCGCTTCCAGCCGGGGCGAACGCAATGAACTCGTGTTGGCCGCTGCCTACGTGGCGGGTGTCACGCGGGCCTTCACCGTGGGCGGCGCACAAGCCGTGGCCGCATTGGCCTACGGCACCGCCACCATCCCCAAAGTTGACAAGATCACCGGCCCAGGCAACGCCTATGTGGCCAGCGCCAAAAAGCGTGTGTTCGGCACCGTAGGCATCGACATGATTGCGGGCCCGAGCGAAATTTTGGTCTTGGCCGATGGCAGCACCCCCGCCGAATGGGTGGCGATGGATTTGTTCAGCCAGGCCGAGCACGACGAGTTGGCGCAAAGCATTTTGCTGTGCCCTGATGCGACGTACATCGCTCAAGTGCAGGCCGCCATTGACCGTCTGCTGCCCGACATGCCCCGTCGCGAGATCATCGCCAAGAGCCTGAACGACCGTGGCGCTTTGATCCTGACCCGCAGCATGGAAGAAGCTTGCGCTATCAGCAACCGCATCGCGCCCGAGCACCTTGAGGTGTCAAGCAGCGAGCCACACCGCTGGGAGCCGCTGCTGCGCCACGCCGGCGCCATCTTTTTGGGCGCTTTCACCAGCGAGTCGCTGGGCGACTACTGCGCTGGCCCCAACCATGTGCTGCCCACCAGCGGTACGGCGCGCTTTTCGTCGCCTTTGGGTGTCTACGACTTCCAAAAGCGCAGCAGCTTGATTGAGGTGAGCGAACTCGGGGCACAGTCGCTTGGCCGAATCGCTGCCGAGCTGGCTTATGGCGAAGGCTTGCAAGCCCACGCCCGCGCTGCTGAACTCCGTTTGAACCCTGTGCCCCCGATGCGAGACACCCAATGAGCACTGTCAGCCCTCAATTGATGCAACGCATCCGCCAGGACGTGAAGTCCATGCACGCCTACGCCATCCAAGATTCGGTGGGCATGGTCAAGCTTGACGCGATGGAAAATCCGCATCGTCTGCCCGCCGATCTGCAAAAGGCTTTGGGCGAACGCTTGGGCGCTTTGGCTCTCAACCGCTACCCTGGGGAGCGTGTGAACGAGTTGCGCCATGCGCTGGCAGCTTATGTGGGCATGCCCGAAGGCTTCGACATCATGCTGGGCAACGGCTCAGACGAGTTGATCTCTTTGCTGGCCATGGCCTGCGATGTGCCCGGGGCCAGTATCCTTTCGCCTTTGCCCGGCTTTGTGATGTACGCCATGAGCGCTCAGTTGCAAGGCCTGGCTTTCCACGGTGTGCCGCTCACTGCCGACTTTGAACTCGACGAAGCCGCCATGCTGGCCGGTATTGCCGAGCACAAGCCGTCCATCGTGTACCTGGCTTACCCCAACAACCCCACAGGCAGCTTGTGGAACGACGACACGATCGAAAAGATCGTGCTGGCCCAAGGCTCGCAAGGCGGCTTGGTGGTCATGGACGAGGCTTACCAGCCCTTTGCCAGTCGCAGCTACATCGATCGCATCACGCGCCATTCGCATGTCTTGCTCATGCGCACGCTCAGCAAGTTTGGCCTGGCCGGTGTGCGTCTGGGCTATATGGTAGGCCCCAAGGCTTTGGTCGCCGAGATTGACAAAGTGCGCCCGCCCTACAACATCAGCGTACTCAATACCGAGTGCGCCATGTTCGCGCTGGAGCATGCCGAGGTGTTTGCCGCGCAAGCCCAAGACCTGCGCCAAGAGCGTGCCCGTTTGATGCAAGCACTGACGGCTTTACCCGGCGTTCAGCCTTTCCCCAGCGAAGCCAACATGATTCTGGCCCGCGTGCCCGATGCTGCCAAAACATTCGACGGCCTGAAGGCCCACGGTGTGCTGATCAAGAACATTTCTAAAATGCACCCATTGCTGGCCAACTGCTTGCGCCTGACAGTGGGCACCGCTGCAGAAAACGACCAGCTCCTTGCTGCTTTGAAAGTCTCCTTATGAACCGCACAGCAAACGTCACCCGCAAGACGGCCGAGACGAACATCCGCGTCGCCATCAACCTGGACGGCACAGGCCAGACAAAACTGGCCAGCGGCATCGGTTTTCTGGACCACATGCTGGACCAGATCGCCCGCCACGGATTGATTGACCTCGACATCGCTTGCGAGGGCGACTTGCACATCGATGGCCACCACACGGTGGAAGACATCGGCATCACTTTGGGCCAGGCCTTTGCCCAAGCGATTGGCGACAAAAAAGGCATCCGCCGTTATGGCCACGCCTATGTGCCGCTGGACGAAGCATTGAGCCGCGTGGTGGTGGACTTTTCGGGTCGCCCCGGTTTGCACATGGACGTGAACTTCACCTCTGGCTCGCTGGGCTCGCTCGACACCCAGTTGATTTACGAATTTTTCCAGGGCTTTGTGAACCATGCGCTGTGCACGCTGCACATCGACAACCTCAAGGGCGTGAATGCGCACCACCAGTGCGAAACCATCTTCAAGGCCTTTGCCCGCGCTGTGCGTGCGGCACTCGAGCTTGACCCCCGCTCGGCCGGTGTGATCCCCTCGACTAAGGGAAGTCTCTGAGCATGAGCGTCAACCGCGTCGCCGTCGTCGATTACGGCATGGGCAACCTGCGCTCGGTGGCGCAGGCGGTAATCCATGCGGCCTCAAGCGTGGACCATGCCGAAGTGACGGTGACTTCTGACCCGCAAGTCGTGCGCGACGCGCACCGCGTGGTCTTGCCAGGGCAGGGCGCCATGCCCGACTGCATGCGCGAATTGCGCGAGTCCGGCCTGCTGGACGCCGTGCTCGAAGCCGCCGGCAGCAAACCCCTGTTTGGCGTGTGCGTGGGTATGCAAATGCTGCTGGACCACAGCGACGAGGGCAACACGCCGGGCTTGGGTTTGATCCCCGGTCGCGTCGTCAAGTTTGAGTTGGCGGGTCAAATCCAGCCCGATGGCACCCGCTACAAAGTGCCGCAGATGGGTTGGAATCAGGTTTGGCAAGCCGCGCCTGCCCACCCGCTGTGGCAAGGCATTGACGACGGCAGCTGGTATTATTTTGTGCACAGCTTCTACACTCAGGTCACCAATCCGGCGCACGCTGCGGCCGAAACCGATTACGGTGGTCGCTTTGCTTGTGCCATTGCCCGTGACAATATTTTTGCCACCCAGTTTCACCCCGAAAAAAGCGCGGCCCAGGGCTTGGCTTTGTTCCGCAATTTCCTCCACTGGCAGCCTTGAGAAGTTTTCACTGCCGTTTTGCTTCCTTCACCTGTTTTTAACTCGCCATGATTCTGATCCCCGCCATTGACCTCAAAGACGGCCACTGCGTTCGCCTCAAACAGGGCGATATGGACCAAGCCACGACCTTCGGTGAAGACCCGGCCGCCATGGCCCGCACCTGGCTGGAAAAAGGCGCTCGCCGCTTGCACCTGGTGGATCTGAACGGCGCTTTCGCCGGCAAGCCGCAAAACTTCGGGGCCATCAAGTCCATCCTCAAGGCCGTGGGCGACGACATCCCGGTGCAG
>CAJBLW010000549.1 GCA_903953985.1 uncultured Burkholderiales bacterium | reverse complement strand
GTGCTGAAGTCAATCGGGTCTGTCCAGGTTCAAGCCTGTTTCTCTCACCAGTTGGGCGGCCACCTTGGGCTCGAACCCATTCAAATGGCGAATGACTTCCAGCGCTTTTTCGGGTTCTTGCATTTCCATGTGCACACGGGCCATTTGGTACCAGGCGTAGGGGCTCATGGATTGCAATTCGGTATTGCGTTTGAAGGCGTTCAAAGACTCTTCGAACCGTCGCTGACGCACCAACACCAAGCCAAGGCCATACCAGGCACGGTCCATTTTTTCGTCAATCTGAATGGCCGCTCTGAATGCGTGTTCGGCTTCTTGGCTGTGCCCCAACTCTTCGCAGACAAAACCCACATTGAAGTGGGCGTTGGCGAGGTTCGGTGTGAGCACCAGGGCTCGTTGAAAAAACCCCAACGCCTGAACCAGGCGCCGCTCGTTCAACTCGTTGAAACCCAAGCTGTTGAGGGCCAAGACATCTTGGGGATGGATTTCGAGGATGTCTTGAAACACCGCGTGGGCTTTGCTGCGCAGGCCCAAAACCAAAAAAGCCTTGGCTTGCAAACGCAGCCAAAAACACCGGCTTCTGCTGGGGTTGCTTGAGTGGGCGGGAGGGAGGTGTGTTTTCACTGACATGCCGCGATGCCCATCTCAAGACAAAGTTCGATCTTCAATTGAACCACCACCACCCAAGCGATCAAAAGCCAGCTGCTGGTGGCCAAGGGGATGTGTTGGTCCAAGATCAGTTTGGGGCTGATTTTGCGAGTGAACCAAAGCGCTGGCTTGGAGGCCACGTCGAGCAATTGGTAAAAAACATTGGTGTCACGGTTGGCGCCCGCCAGCAATCCCAGCAAAAAACGCCCGATGATGAACATGAGCGAAAGCTCGATCAAACTTTTGGCGATGACAATGGCAAGCAACATAGAACTTTATTGACCTAGATCAAGATGGGTTTTTGGATTCTATGAATTGGCTTGTTGTCCACCTAATCAGACTTAAAACCCTTTAAAAAATGTGTAAATAAGATTTTTCCGCAAGGATTCAGGCGCTTCATTCGGAGAAGTTGTTGTACCTGACGTCTGCCTTACATTTTGGCCTGGCTTGCAGGTGTCGATGTGCTCTAAATTCAAGGGAAAACACCGATAAAACAGGGTTTGATTTTTGGGGGTTGACAAACGATCAACACACCCCAACGGCGGAACATTAGCGCTCGTTCAGCCTTGGGGGATGGGCCTGCCTGCAGCGGCTTCTTGCGCTTCCCAGTGGTTCATGAGCCATGCGTAAATGACAACGATGCAAATGAACAGCAGGATGGAGCCTTGCGCTGCCATCCAAAAATACAAAGGCCAACCCCCAACCATCACAGTCAGATCACGCGCAAAAAAACTGGGGCCAAAGCTCACCAACAGCCAGACCAGCAAGAGGACCGCAGTCAAAATGCGTTTCTTTTGAATGAACGTCATGACATCTAGACGGCTTAATTGTTCGCGAAATCTTCACTAATCCACTGTGCTGCATTTTCTGCAAGCATGAGTGTGGGGCTGTTGGTGTTGCCACTGGTGATGGTGGGCATCACCCCTGCATCCACCACCCGCAATCCTGCAATGCCGCGCACTTGCAAGCGCCCATTGACCACGGCCATCGGGTCGTCATCGCGCCCCATGCGGGTGGTGCCCACCGGGTGGAAGATGGTGCTGGCAATGTCACCGGCCAGTTTGGCCAGTTCTTCATCGGTTTGGTACTGCACGCCGGGCTTGAACTCTTCAGGCGCAAAAGGCTTCATCGCGTCTTGCGCCATGATGCGGCGCGTTACGCGCAGGCTGTCTGCGGCCACCTTGCGGTCTTCGGCAGTGGCCAGATAATTGGGCGCAATAGCCGGTGCGTCTTCAAAACGCGGACTCTTGATGTGCACCGTGCCCCGACTGGTCGGGTTCTGGTTGCACACACTGGCCGTGATGGCCGGAAAACTGTGTAGCGGCTCGCCAAACGCCTCCAGACTCAAGGGCTGCACGTGGTATTGCAGATTGGCGTGCGGCTGCAACGGATCGCTCTTGGTGAAAGCACCCAACTGGCTGGGTGCCATGCTCATGGGGCCGGTGCGTTTGAAGGCGTATTCCAGGCCGATCATGGCCTTGCCCCACAGGCTGTTGGCCAGGGTATTCAGGGTCTTGGCGTTTTTGACCTTGTAGACCGAACGGATCTGCAAATGGTCTTGCAGGTTGGCGCCCACCCCGGGCAGGTCATGTTGAACTTCAACGCCAACACCTTGCAGTAAAGCCGCAGGTCCGATGCCCGAAAGCTGCAAAATTTGCGCAGACCCGATGCTGCCCGCACTCAATATCACCTCTTGCATGGCCTTGACCTCGACCATCTCCAGGCCTGTCCAGACCTGAGCACCCGTGCAGCGCTTCTCGCCGTTGG
>CAJBLW010000548.1 GCA_903953985.1 uncultured Burkholderiales bacterium | reverse complement strand
CGGTGCAGCGGGGCGTGTGAATATGGGGCAGCTTCACACCAATGGCACCGTCAGCTGCGAAATCACCGAGGACGTATCCGGCCGTACACCGCGCCACCACGCGAAGGCCTCGGCAGCCTGTTCGGCCAGCATGCCCACGCCATCGGCCAGACGCGTTACACCGGCTTGCTGCGCCAGCTGCAGGAATGGGGTGAGGCCTTTGCCATAGGTCAGGTCATAGGCCAGGCAGCCGGGCGCAAACACACTGGCTGGCACGGGCGGCAGATCGCCCGTGAGGCTGGAGGAGCTGGCGTTCAGCACCACATCAAAAGCGCCCTGCACGGCGTCGTAACCCAGACCCTGCACTGGCACCTGACCGGATTGGTGCTGCTGCGCCAAGGCCGCCAACTCTTGCGCCTTGGCCACGGTGCGGTTGACGATCACCAGCTGGGCAGGCTGCTCGGCCAAGAGGGGCAGCAAAGCCCCACGTGTGGCGCCACCCGCGCCCAAAATCAACACACGCCGCCCTTGCAGAGGACAGCCCAAGTTGTGCACCAGATCGCGCACCAGGCCCACGCCGTCAAAATTTTCGGCATACACCTTGTCGCCCTCAAACTTCATCGCATTAACAGCACCGGCCATTTGCGCGCTGGGGGCCAAGTCGGTGGCGTAGGCAAATGCGTCGAGCTTGAAGGGCGCGGTCACATTCATGCCCCGCCCGCCACTGGCGCGAAACGCGTCCACCGTGGCCGAAAACTCGCCCAAGGGGCCAAGCAACTTGCCGTAGTCGATGACTTGCCCTGTGACCTGCGCAAAAGCGCTGTGGATCATGGGTGATTTGCTTTGCACAATGGGGTTGCCGATCACGGCGTAGCGGTCTGTCATGGGGTCATCTCGAACAACAATCTTTCGATCTTATCGCCGCAAAAGGCACCCAAGGCTGACCTGCACAAACTCTAAAGCGTTTGGAATCCCGAATCAGTGACACGCTGGCGTCAGCTGTGGGACAAAAGTTGACCTAAATTGCTGCCTTACTTTGGAGACAAACCATGAAAAATCGTCTACCCCTCTGGGCCAGTCTCTTCTTGTTATGGCTCGGTTTATGCGGGGCCTTGCAGGCACAAGAAACCCCTCAACACGGCAGCTGGGTCGTCAAAGATTTCAAGTTCCACACGGGTGAAGTCTTGCCCGAACTGCGGCTGAACTACACCACCTTGGGTGACCCCAAAAATGAAGCCGTGCTGATTTTGCATGGCACCACCGGTTCGGGTGCTGGGATGTTGGGGGCGAATTTTGGAGGAGAGCTTTTTGGACCCGGGCAGATTCTGGACGCGAAACGCTACTTCGTGATCCTGCCTGACGCCATTGGCACCGGCAAATCCAGCAAACCTTCCGACGGACTGCGGGCCAAGTTTCCGGCTTACAACTACGACGACATGGTCTCGGCCCAACACCGTTTGGTCACCGAGCATCTGGGCATCCGACATTTCCGTTTGGTCTTGGGCAATTCCATGGGCGGCATGCAAACCTGGATGTGGGCTGTGAAATACCCGGACATGATGGACATCGCTGTGCCCATGGCTTCACTGCCCTCGGCCATGTCGGGTCGCAACTGGATGCTGCGCCGCATGCTGACTGAATCCATCCGCAAAGACCCGCTTTGGATGGGCGGCAATTACAAAGAGCCGCCGCCGAGCTGGCAGTTCGCTTCGGTTTTTTTTGCAACGGCCACCAATGGCGGTAACCAGGGCTTGCAAAAAATTGCCCCCACCAGCGATATGGGTGACGCGTTGCTCAAGCGACGCCTGACGCCCCCCTTGGCGGGTGACGCCAACGACCACCTGTTCCAGTGGGAGTCCTCTAAAGACTACGACGTCTCTGCTGGCTTGGAGCGTATCAAAGCCACTGTGCTGGTCATCAATTCGGCCGATGACGAACGCAACCCACCCGAGCTGGGGATTTTGGAAAAAGCTTTGCCCCGGATCAAAAATGCGAAAGCATTGATCATTCCTGGCAGCCCTGACACTTTGGGACACGGCACCACCGGCAATTCGCGGTTCTGGAAAGCAGAAGTGGGCCAATTGCTGCAGTCAGCACCCAAATTGCCGCGCTGACTCCCCACGGACGCTGCAGTCTAGGCCGGTGGCTATACTTTTGAGCATGAAAACAAACAAATCTCTGCGTTTTGAAACTTTGGCGGTGCATGCAGGGCACGGCATTGACCCTTCCACCGGGGCGGTGGTCGATCCCATCAACCTGTCCACCACCTTTGAGCGCGACGTGGACGGCAGCTACCCCCACGGCTACCTTTACTCACGTAACCACAACCCCAACCGCAATGGCCTGGAGGGCGCTTTGTCGGCCCTCGAAGGCGGCGCGGGCGCGGCCGCCTTTGGCTCGGGCTTGGCGGGCGTCACGGCCATCTTTCAGGGTCTACAGCCAGGTGACCATGTGCTGGCCCCCTCCGACATTTACCACGGCACAGCCAATGTGCTCAAACACCTGTTTGCCAAGTGGCAGGTCAGCGCCAGTTTTGTGGACATGACACGTTTGGACACGGTGCGCGCGGCCATGCAGCCCAACACCAAAATGGTCTGGATCGAAACCCCCTCCAACCCCCTGATGCAGTGCGTGGACATTGCCGCCGTGGTCGAGATTGCCCACGCGGGCGGCGCGCGTGCCATTGCCGACAACACCTTTGCCTCGCCCGTGTTGCAGCGCCCGCTCGACTTGGGTTGCGACATGGTCATGCACGCCACCACCAAGTACCTGGGTGGCCGCAGCGATGTGCTGGGCGGCATCGTCATCACCCGCCAGGACGACGCGCACTTTGCCTCCTTGCGCACCGCGCAGCTGTTTGGCGGCGGCGTGCCTTCACCGTTTGACTGCTGGTTGGTCATGCGCAGCTTGCCCACCCTGCCCTACCGCATGCAGGCGCATTGCGCCAACGCCGACAAGGTGGCCCGCTTTTTGAACGAACACCCGCAGGTCAGCGCTGTGCATTACCCTGGCCTAGAGGGCAACGCCTTTCACGCGATTGCCAAAAAGCAGATGTCGGGTTTTGGCGGCATGCTGTCGTTTGAAGTCAAAGGCGGCAAGGACGCGGCGATGGCCCTGGCCGCACATGTAGCGATCTTCACCCGCGCCACCAGCTTGGGCGGGGTCGAAAGCCTGATCGAGCACCGCGCTTCGATCGAAGGGCCTGAGAGCAAGACCCCCCAAGGCTTGCTGCGTGTCTCGGTGGGCCTGGAGCACGCCGATGACCTGATCGACGATTTGGCGCAAGCCCTTGAGCGCGCCAGCGCCTGAGCGCACCCAGGTTGGGCCCCGCCCCTCGCTGGCGGTGGCCTTCATTGTGTTGGCCCAGTGCCTGAGCACCTCGCTGTGGTTCAGCCCCAGCGGGGTCGCCGACAGCCTGATGCGCGATTGGCAGCTGAGTGCGGCCGCCTTCAGTTGGCTTTTGGCGGCCACCCAACTGGGCTTCATCGCGGGCACCCTGGCCTTTGCCTTCAGCGGCGCGGCCGACCGGTTTCAGCCCACGCGCATTTTTGTGGTGTGCAGCTTGCTGGGGGCCCTGGCCAACGCCGCCGTCACCTGGGGCGTGAGCGATTACGGCGTGTTCTGGAGCCTGCGCTTTGCGGTGGGCATGTGCCTGGCCGGCATTTACCCGCTGGGCATGAAGATGCTGGTGCAGCGCGTGGGCAGCAAACCCGCAGCGGCCTTGGGCTGGCTGGTGGGCATGCTGACGCTGGGCACGGCCATGCCGCATGCCTTGCGCGCCCTGGGTCAAAGCTGGCCCTGGCCTGAAGTGCTGCTGGGCTCGTCTGTGCTGGCCCTGATGGGCGCGGTTTTGGTGGGCTGGATGGGACCAGCGCCCCAGCAACAAACATCTTTAACTGAATCGACGGCACCTCCTGCCGCACCGCTTCGCCTGAACACACAGGCCTTGCGCGCGGTGATCGCGGTGCGCGGTTTTAGGGCATCGGCGCTGGGCTACTTTGGCCACATGTGGGAGCTGTACGCTTTTTGGAGCGTGTTGCCCTGGCTGAGCCTGCCCATTGCCCGCGCCTTGACCGAGCCGGGCGAGGGTTCGGCCTCCTCTGTGGCATGGATCAGTTTTGCCGTCATCGGCATCGGCTTTTTCGGCTGCGTGCTGGGCGGCCTGTGGAGCCGCCGCGTGGGCAGCGCCAAGGTGGCGGCCAGTGCATTGGCGGCCTCGGGCCTGATGTGCGTGGGCTACCCCTTCATTCCGGACAGCTGGCCGCTGGTGCAACTGGGGACTTTGCTGTTTTGGGGCGTTTGTGTGGTGGCCGATTCGCCGCAGTTTTCAGCCATGTCTTCGCACTACGCACCGCCCCAGTGGCTGGGCAGCGCGCTGGTGCTGCAAAACGGCGTGGGCTTTTTGATCACCGTGCTCAGCATCTTGCTGCTGGGAT
>CAJBLW010000547.1 GCA_903953985.1 uncultured Burkholderiales bacterium | reverse complement strand
GAGGCCATCAGCACCACGTCTTCGGCGTCCAGTTGCAAGCGCTGTGCATAAGGAATGATGTTGGCCATCACGGTGTTGGCCGAGTGCATCACGCCCTTGGGCTCGCCGGTGGTGCCCGAGGTGTAGATCAGCTGGGTGATGTCGTCGGGCCCGGGGCGGTGTGCGCTCAGAATGGCGTCAGCATCCGTTTCTTTTTCCCAAGCGGGGCCGCTGAGCAGCGCTTCATAGCTGTTGGCGCCTAGCCCGTCCACCGTCACGATGTGTTTCAGATCGGGCAGACCGGGCTGAATGGCCGTGATCATTTGCTCGTAGTCAAAACCCCGGAAGGTTTTGGGCGCAATGATGACTTTGGCTTCCCCGTGCTTAAGCATGAAGTTCAGCTCGCGCTCTCGGAAGATGTGCATCAGCGGGTTCAGCACCGCACCGATGCGCGAACAGGCCAGATAGGTCACGGTGAATTGCCACCAGTTGGGCAACTGACAGGCCACGATGTCGTTCTTTTGCACGCCCAGACGGGTCAGGCCCACGGCCACGCGGTCGGCCATTTGCGCCAGTTCGCGGTAAGTGAAGCGGCGCACATCACCGGCTTCCAAGCGGTAAGCCGTCAGGGCCAGCTTGTCCGGGCAGGCGGCCAGGCAGGCGTCGAGTTCGCCGTTGATGGTGCGGTCGTGCCACAGGCCTTGGGCGATCATCGGGGCACGGCGAGCGGGCAATAAAATGGCATCGAATTCCATGGTGGTCTCCTTTGGGATTGAATGTTTTTCTTGATGATCAGAATGTCAGGCGGGCACGTTCTTGCGGCCAGCACGGGTACGCGCGATGATGGTTTTCATGATCTGGGCCGTGCCGTCCCCGATCTGAAAGCCCAGCACATCGCGCAGGCGTTGCTCCATCAGGCCGCGGTCGTAGCCGCCGTGGCCAAAGCACAGCAGGCACTGGTGGATCACGTCATAAGCCAGCTTGGGGCCCCACCACTTGGCCATGCCAGCCTCGGCGGAGTGAGGCAAGCCTTGGTCCTTGAGCCACAGGCCTTGCAGACAGACCAAGCGGGCACCTTCGACTTCGGTGTCGTACTGGGCCAGTGGGTGGGTGACGCCTTGAAATGCGGACAGCGGCTGGCCAAAGGCCTGGCGCTGGGTGATGTACTCCCAGGTTTCATCGAGGGCAGCGCGTGCCACGGCCAGGCACTGCAGGCCGATCAATGAACGTGAGTAGTCGAACCCCTGCATGACCTGCACAAAGCCTTTGTTTTCATCACCCAAGCGGTGGCTGACGGGTACACGCACGTTCTCGAAAAAGATGGAGCCGCGGCCGATCGAACGTTGGCCATGGCAGTCAAAGCGGCTGGTGCTCAGGCCCGGGGTGTCCATGGGTACCAGCAAGGCGGTGACGCCATGCGCGCCCGACTCGGGTGTGCCAGTGCGGCCAAATACCACGGTGATGTCGGCTTGATCTGCGGCAGATATCGAAGTTTTTTCGCCGTTGATGGTGCGGTCGTGCCAAAGGCCTTGGGCGATCATCGGGGCACGGCGGGCGGGCAATAAAACGGCATCG
>CAJBLW010000546.1 GCA_903953985.1 uncultured Burkholderiales bacterium | reverse complement strand
GATTGAAGAGGGTGAGGTCCATGTGTTCGACGTACAGCGCGGCGACTTTGTGCCCGCATCGCGTTCGACTCACAGCGGAACGGGTCCTTTTACGCCACATGTGGAGCATTTGAATGAGTGATGTCGAGAAAGAGAATCAGCTGCTCATGGTGAGCCAAGTGATGGCCACGCGACAAACCATCTTGCCAAAACGGCTCATCGAGCCAGGGCCGAGTGCTGTGGAAATAGAAAAATTGTTTTTGGCCGCGTCGACTGCACCCGACCACGACCTCATCAATCCTTGGCGATTCTTGGTCATCCCTGCGCACAAAAGAGAAGACTTGGGTGAACTGTTCGCGCACGCGCTCAGCGAACGCGATCCAAGCGCGACCGTCGAACAACTTGAACAAGCACGTGACAAGGCGCGACGCTCGCCGTTGTTGATGGTGTTGATCGTGGATGCGGCCAAAGGCGACCCAGAGATCGACATGCATGAGCGTGTGTTGAGTGCGGGGTGCGCGTTGCAAAACTTCATGCTTTTGGCCAACGCCATGGGCTACGGAACTGGCCTGACGAGCGGCAAGGCGCTCAAGGCCCAATCGTTCCGATCGGGTTTGCAGCTGAAGCGCTCCGAGCATGCGATTTGTTTTTTAAATATCGGAACCGTGAGTTCGCGTAAGCCTTTTAAGCCACGGCCTGAGGTTCAGCAATTCGTCCAAGTTTGGGGAGATTGAGCATGGTTCATGCAACAGCGGTGGGGGCCGGTCTACCCGGGCATCGATCCCCCAGCGTTGGTTTTGAAGCGCCGTTTGAGATGCTCAGCGCTTGTCATGAGCGAGTGGAGCGCATGTTGGCTTTGCTCGTCAAACTCCGACACCATTTGTCAGAAAACGGCTGGGACATCCACGCCTCTAAGGCTGCAACCGATGTCATGCGTTATTTTGATATTGCGGCGCCACATCACCACTTGGACGAGGAGGTGCATGTGTTCCCGGTCATCCTGGCTCTGCATGACACTACGCTTGATGCTTTGGTGTTTCGACTCAAGCAAGACCATATCGAAATGGAAAAGAGCTGGGAAGTCGTGAAGCAATTACTGGCGTCAGTGGTCAATGCCGATGCCAACACGTGGGTCGCTTTCAACGATGCCAACAACGGCGCACTCGACGCCTTTGCTGCGGCCTACAACGAACACATCAAGCAAGAAGAGTGGGCTATTTATCCGGCAGCCCAGCAAGCGTGTAGCAGCGATCAATTGGCTGCCATGTCGCATGAAATGAGGCGCAGGCGAGGTCAGGCAAATTAGCCATGCCCATCTCTGCGCGGCTGTTACTTCGGTTTTTCACCATGGGGCTTGGTGGCCTGTCCTGATTGGCTGTTGCGGTGGCCCACCCCGCCACCAACGCCCTGCCCGCCGCGGCCCTGCTGGCCAGCTTCATCGGCACCGGCAGCAGCTTTTTAGCGTTTGCCGCACTGGCCGAAAAACGCGGCCTGACGGACACCGCCTTGCCGGGCAAAAGCTTTTACTTCTTGGGTGGCCTGACCGAAGCCACCGAAACCATCACCGTGTTTTCGGCCATGTGCATCTGGCCTGAACACTTTGCGGTGTTGGCTTATGGGTTTGCGGGCTTGTGTGCCGTCACCACGGGGATGCGGGTTTGGTGGGGGATCGGCGTCAACACACCTGCACCATCTAACGCAGTAGACATTAAGCCGCTAACTATACACAAATAAATAAGAAAAATTAGCTATAAATAATCTTCGCTTGTCAACTCTTATGATCCTCCCAAAAATATCTTAAGCGCAAACCAAAGCAGGCAGTGTGAGCCGCTGCCGAGCCCAAGCCTGCCTTCTGATACGGTGAATCACTTCAGTATTCACCGCACTATTTGCGGCGAATAAGGCGCATAATCACCGCATGTTCGCCGACAAGACCCCCCGCAAACGCACTTACCTCTGGCAGCGCCCCGACTGGCCGCAGTGGCGTTATGACTCGGCTGCCCTGGCCGGGCCGTTGGCACAGTTGCACCGTGCGCAAGGTGAGTTGGTGGGGCGGATGGCCCACTTGGGGCTGGCGCAGCGCGATTTGGCAACTTTGCAGGTTCTGGCTCAAGAGGTCATCACCACCAGCGCCATCGAGGGCGAAACGCTCAACCTGGAGGCAGTGCGCTCGTCCATCGCCCGGCGCTTGGGCGTGGACATTGGCGCGCTTGCGCCTGCTGACCGCCATGTGGATGGCGTGGTGGACATGGTGTTGGATGCCACCCAGCAACACGCCCAACCGCTCACGGCCGAGCGCTTGTTTGGTTGGCATGCCGCGCTGTTTCCCACCGGCTTCAGCGGCCGTCTGCGGATTCAAGTGGGCAACTGGCGCAACGACGCAGCGGGTCCGATGCAAGTGGTCTCGGGTCCGGTGGGGCGCGAAAAGGTGCACTTTGAGGCACCGCCCGCCCACACCTTGTCAGCACAAACAACCGCTTTTTTGGAATGGTTCAACGCCAAGCCTTCTGGTGATGCTCTGGTGCACGCTGGGCTGGCACATTTGTGGCTGGTGACATTGCACCCGTTTGACGACGGCAATGGCCGCATCAGCCGTGCCGTGGGCGACATGGCCTTGGCCCGAGCAGAAGGCTCTGCACAACGGTTTTACAGCCTGAGTGCGCAAATTCAGCGCGCGCGCAAACAGTATTACGAACAACTCGAAGCCACCCAACGTGGCACGATGGATGTGACGCCATGGCTGCAGTGGTTTTTGGCCTGCTTGCTGCGCGCGGTGCAGGGCGCTGATGGTTTGTTGGTGGGCGTGCTGGACAAGGCGAAGTTTTGGCAACGCTGGGCAGACACACCGATGAATGCACGGCAGACCCTGGTGCTCAACCGCTTGCTCGACAGTATGGACGGCAAACTGACCAACGCCAACTGGGCCACCCTGGGCAAATGTTCGGCGGACACGGCGCTGCGCGATATCAATGACTTGCTGGCGCGGGGCGTGTTGCGCCGCTTGGAAGGTGGTGGGCGCAGCACGGCTTACGAGTTGGTGTCCTGATGCGGTGCGAGGCCTGTAACGCTGTGCGCCACACCCCCTGCGCCTCTGTCCGATCTGGATGACGAACTTGTAACTTCTCAGGGCATTTAGCCGAATAACAAAGCATCAGCGTTTATCGTTCATGGCTCTTGGTTCACTGAGACCATGAGCATCACCGGAGTTTCCCCTCATGCGTCTTCGTCAAATTGTTTTGCTGCTCTTGCTGGCGCTGGCCATCGGTGCGTTTGTGGCGCTGGACCTGGGGCGTTATCTGAGCTTTGAGCAGCTCAAGGCCAGCCAAGCCAGTTTTGACCAGCTCTATGCGCAGCAGCCTGTGATGGTGGCCGCCGTTTACTTTGGGGTGTACGTTTTGGCCACGGCCTTGTCGATTCCGGGCGCGGTCATCATCACCTTGGGCGGCGGGGCGGTGTTTGGCCTGTGGCAGGGTTTGCTGCTGGTGTCGTTTGCTTCCACCCTCGGTGCCACTTTGGCTTTTCTGGCTTCGCGCTTTGTGCTGCGCGAGTGGGTCGAGGCGCGTTTTGGTCAGCGCTTGGCCGACATCAACGCCGGTGTGGACAAAGAGGGCGCGTTTTACCTCTTCACCTTGCGCTTGATCCCAGTGGTGCCGTTTTTCCTGATCAATCTGCTCATGGGCCTGACGCGCATGAAGGTGTGGACGTATTACTGGGTCAGCCAAATTGGCATGCTGGCGGGCACGGCGGTGTATGTGAACGCGGGCACGCAGCTGGCGCAACTCGATTCGGAGAAGGGCATTTTGAGCCCCGCGCTCTTGGGCAGCTTTGTGCTGCTGGGCATCTTCCCGCTGATCGCTCGCCGCAT
>CAJBLW010000545.1 GCA_903953985.1 uncultured Burkholderiales bacterium | reverse complement strand
TTTGGCCACCCTGTGCACAAACTGGGTGACCCGCGCGCAACCAAGTTGATTGAACTGGCCCAACAATGGGGCGTGGCCGGCGAGCATGTGCGCGCATTGCAAGCGCTGGCATCGCAAATCGAAAGCGTGTATGGACGCCCCTTCCCCATGAATGTGTCAGCGGCCATCCCCGCCGTATTGCTGGATGCGGGCTATCCCGCTGGCGCCCTCAAAGGCATACCATTGCTGGCGCGAACCGCCTCATTGGTGGCGCATATTCTGGAAGAACAAACTCGGCCCATCGGCTTCAAACTGGCCAGCGCAGCCGAACAGGCCATGACCTATGACGGCCCCCCTGTGGCGCGCTGAACCATGTCAACCCCCGCTACGAACTTTGCACAGCTTCTGACGCCTTTGCAGGTGTTGCGCCTTTTCGATGCGCACGATTTTTCAATCGATGAATTTTTCCGTGCACGTCTTCGCCCATTGAGTGATCAAGCCATGGTGGAATACCAAGGTAATGTCATGACATGGCAAAACTGTGCGGATCAAGCCGACCTTGCCGTGGCTTGGCTTTTGCAGCGCGGCATTCAAACCGGAGACCGCATTGGCCTGATGGCTTACAACCACCCCGCCACGGTGGTCTTGCTGTTGGCCTGCGCCAGGATCGGGGCCATCTTGGTGCCTTGCAACCCCGAATTTGAAGCCCGCGAAGCCAAATACATTTTCGAACATGCCGGTGTGCGTGGCGTGATTTGCTCACCCGAACCCCTGAGCAAAGTTCAAGAAGCCACCCAACACATGCCGACGGCGCCCTGGCAAGTGGTCATCGAGGATGACCAAGCCGGCGGTGAATCGTCATTGCTCAAGCAGTGGATGTCTTGCGAGCCCGATACCCGCACGCGCGCAGGCCAGGCTGACAGCACCTGCATGATCATCTACACATCGGGCACCACCGGTTTTCCCAAAGGGGTCATGCACAGCCAGCGCAGCTATTTGTTGACCGCTGAAGCGTTTGTCCATCGCATGTACCTGCAACCCGATGAGCGCTTGATGTGTGTGTTGCCCCTGTTTCACATCAATGCCCTGATGTATTCGTTGGGGGGTGCGATGGCGTGCGGCGGCACCTTGATTTTGATCCGCCGCTTTTCTGCATCCACCTTTTGGCAACAAGCAGCCGCCACACGCGCCACCGAGGTGAATGTCATCATGTCGGCTGCAGCCATTTTGGCGCGCAGACCCGAGCAAGAGTACGACGCCAGCCACGGCATCCGCAAGATGTTTCTGGCCCCCTTGAACCAAGATCTGCTGGACACTTTTCACCAACGTTTTCATGTTCCGGTGCTCATCGAGTGCTATGGCATGACCGAAATTCCTGGGGTGTTGAGCAACCCCTTCATGGGCCCGCACAAGCTGGGCAGCATGGGTTGCATCTCGCCACACCCCGATCCCGCCATTGCACGCCCCGAGGTGCGAATAATGGGCGATGACGGTCATGAATTACCCGTCGGCGAAATCGGCGAACTCGCGGTTCGCACCCCAACGCTGATGCAGGGCTACTTCAACGATCCCGAACAAACCGCCGCAAGTTTCAAAGACGGCTGGTTCCTCACCGGCGACTTGGCACGGCGCGATGACGATGACTTCCTGTTTTTCTTCACCCGGAAAAAAGACATCATCCGCAGACGTGGCGAAAACATCTCCGGTGCAGAAATCGACTCGGCCATCGGCAGCCACCCCGACATCCTCGAATGTGCATCCATTGGCGTCGCCTCGGAGTTGGGCGAAGAAGAGATTTTATTGGCGGTTGTTCCGCGAACTGGCACCGCCATCACCCCAGAAATGGTGCAAGCCTATGCCCGATTGCACTTGTCGCCCACCAAGTGGCCTCGCTACATCGTCATGGTGGACAACTTGCCACACACGGGCTCCATGAAAATCGCCAAATTCCGACTCAAGCCCGCAGACCATCTGCGACGCCTTGCCACTGACTTTTCATCGAAGGAACTTCAACCATGAGCAACACACCCAACTCCGGCATCGAAAACCGCTATGACGCATTGGACCTGATCACACAGGAGGTGCTCAAGCGCTATCAAAAAACCCCCGACCCGCGTTTGCGTGAACTCATGCTCTCCTTGGTCAAACACGTTCACAGCTTTGCCAAAGAGGTCAAACTCACGGCCGAAGAATGGGCTTTCACCATGAGCTTCCTGGAAGAAACCGGCAAATGGTGTTCACCTGGGCGCAATGAGTTCATGATTTTTTCAGACGCGCTGGGTTTGTCCATGCTCACGGTGACGCAAGACTACCCACGCCCAGCACACGCCACAGAGCCGACGCTGGTGGGCCCCTTCCTGCTCGAGAATGCGCCGCAATTTCCCATGGGTGCAGACATCAGTGCTGGTGCCGCGGGGACACCCATGCATGCGCAAGGACAAATCCTCGATAGCCATGGACAACCTGTAGCGCATGCGGTGGTCGACGTCTGGCACTCGGACGACCGGGGTTTGTATGACGTGCAAGACGGCTTTGAAGAAAAAGGAGCATGGGCGCGCGCTGCATTGACCACAGGGGCCGATGGCCGCTACAGCTTCTGGTCGGTACTGCCTGTGGACTATCCTGTTCCGCAAGACGGCACCGCCATCAAAATGCTCAAGGCCACCACCGGCAGAAGCTGGCGGCCAGCGCACCTGCATTTCCGCATCCAGGCCCCCGGCCAACGTCCACTGATCACGCACATTTTTGACCGAACCAGCAAGAATTTGGATGGCGATGCCGTCTTTGGTGTTCGCCCTTCTTTGATCGCCGATTTCAAACACCACACTGCGGGCCAAGCCCCCGATGGCAAAGCCATGTCGCG
>CAJBLW010000544.1 GCA_903953985.1 uncultured Burkholderiales bacterium | reverse complement strand
CCGCCAAGCGCCTTTGAGCGAGCG
The DNA here is from genome assembly GCA_903953985.1 of uncultured Burkholderiales bacterium. Classification (GTDB taxonomy): domain Bacteria; phylum Pseudomonadota; class Gammaproteobacteria; order Burkholderiales; family Burkholderiaceae_C; genus Limnohabitans_A. Next base: position 4,308 of record CAJBLW010000544.1, on the reverse strand, counting down.
GTCACTTAGCAAGCTGCGCTGGCGCAGCCGGCGGGGTCTACTCGAAAATGATTTATTCATCGAGCGCTTTTTCAATCAGCATGCTGCAAGTTTGTCGGTTGGCCAAGCCCGGGGCATGTATGTGCTGATGGACCTGTCAGACAACGATCTCATGGACCTGCTGCTGCGCCGCAAGGAACTTCAGCCCGAGATCAGCACCGAAGAGGTGTGTGAAGTCCTGGACATGTTGAGAGCGTGAACCCAACAGGTTCACCCCCCTGTTTTTTTGAGGAAACCCACCATGAAACTCGCCGATAACAAAGCCACCCTGTCGTTCTCCAACGGCAGCCCCAGCATCGAGATGCCTGTTTACTCCGGCAACATCGGTCCTGACGTCATTGACATCCGCAAGCTGTATGGCCAAAGCGGCATGTTCACTTACGACCCGGGTTTCCTGTCGACGGCCTCATGCCAATCCGCCATCACCTACATCGATGGCGACAAGGGCGAGCTGCTTTACCGCGGCTACCCCATTGAACAGCTGGCCAACAAAGCCGACTACCTGGACACCTGCTACCTGCTGCTCAACGGCGAGTTGCCCGTGGGTCAGCAAAGCAAAGACTTTCACAAGTTGGTGAACCAACACACCATGGTCAACGAGCAGATGCAGTTCTTTCTGCGCGGTTTCCGACGTGACGCCCACCCGATGGCCGTCTTGACCGGTCTGATTGGTGCTTTGTCGGCCTTCTACCATGACAGCACCGACATCAACAACCCAGAGCACCGACACATCGCAGCGATCCGCCTGATCGCCAAGATGCCTACCCTGGTGTCCATGGCCTACAAGTACGGTGTAGGCCAACCCTTCATGTACCCGCAGAACAACCTGAGCTATTCGGGCAATTTTTTGCGCATGATGTTTGGGGTGCCCTGCGAAGATTACGTGGTCAACCCCGTGCTCGAGCGCGCTATGGACCGCATCTTCACACTGCACGCAGACCACGAGCAAAACGCGTCGACATCGACGGTGCGCTTGTGCGGCTCGTCCGGCACTAACCCATTTGCGGCCATTGCTGCGGGCGTGGCCTGCCTGTGGGGTCCTGCCCACGGTGGTGCCAACGAAGCTTGCCTGAACATGCTCGAAGACATCCAGAAAATGGGGGGCATCTCCAAAGTCGGAGAGTTCATGAGCCAGGTGAAAGACAAAAACTCTGGCGTCAAGCTCATGGGTTTTGGTCACCGCGTTTACAAGAACTACGATCCCCGCGCCAAATTGATGCAAGAGACCTGCGACGAAGTTCTGAAAGAACTCGGCCTGGAAAACGACCCGCTGTTCAGACTGGCCAAAGCCTTGGAAAAGATTGCCTTGGAGGACGACTACTTCGTCAGCCGCAAGCTTTACCCCAACGTGGACTTCTATTCCGGCATCGTGCAACGCGCCATCGGCATTCCCGTGAACCTGTTCACCGGCGTCTTCGCCCTGGCCCGCACGGTCGGCTGGATCGCCCAACTCAACGAAATGATCAGCGACCCCGAGTACAAAATCGGCCGCCCACGTCAGCTGTTCACCGGCTCTGTGCGTCGCGACGTACAGCGTTGATGGGGGTTTGTTACCCTGATCTGAAAGCCCGCCCTGTGCGGGCTTTTTTTCGTCTAGAAAATCTGCTGACTCAAATGATTCGCCCATGCCGCCACCAGGCCCAAGCGCAGCCCCAGCTCAGCACCAGCATGCCCAGCAAGGCACACAAAGCAGAGACCTCGGTGCGTCGGTGCTTTTTGAGCACGATCTTGCTGCTCAGCGACTGGTAAATCTGCAACAGCTCCTGGCGGTTGTCGGCGCTAAAGTATTCAGCCTTGGTGATTTCAGCGATTTTTTTCAGACTGGCCTCGTCCAGCTTGACCCGCATTTGCATGCCCTGGGCTTTGAGCACCGTGCCTTGCGCCGTGCCCACCCCCACGGTGTACACACGCACCCCCAGGTCGGCGGCCACTTGGGCCATCTTCAGGGCGTCAGGCCCCACATTGCTTTGGCCGTCGCTGAGCAACACGATGGCCGCAGCCGTGTTGGAGCCGGGTGGCACCTTGGGCAGGCTGACCGGCTTGCGGGGGGCAGTGCCCGAAGTGCTTGCGGTTTCTGCAGGGGCGGGTGTGGCGCCCCCGAGAGGAACACCGCTTGAGGCCTGAGGGCTGGTCTCGCCCTCGATCAGTCCGCGCACGTCCAGGCCCGAGCCGGGCAGCATGGCATGCAGCGCAATCACGATGCCGCTGCCCAAAGCCGAGCCAGGCTGCAGGCTCAGCTGGTCGATGGCCTGGATGACCAGGTCGCGCTGATCAGTAGGTGCCTGCACCAGCGCTGCTGCCCCCGCCACGCTGACCACGCCCAGTTTGACCTGGCCAGGTTGTCCCAACACAAAGCTTTTGGCGGCGGCCTGCGCCGCTTCGATGCGGCTGGGTTGCACATCGGTAGCGCGCATGCTGCCCGAGCTGTCGATGGCCAGCATCACAGTGTCGATACGGCTGGGCAAGAGCAAGATGGCCTGAGGCCGGGCGATGGCCACCAGCATAGCGGCCAGGCCCAGCAGCACCAGCAGCACCGGAGCATGACGGGTGAACCGCAGGGTGGCCACACCGGTGTTTGTGCCTGCCGAGGGCCACGCCCTTTGCACCCCACGGCGCTGCCAAGCGATGTACAGGCCCAGCCACAGCGGCAAGGTGGCCAGCAGCCACAGCAGGCTCGGCCAGACGAACTGGATCGAGTGCCATTCAGGCATGAACACCTCCAGCTTGAACGGGCCGCTGGCTGCCCACAGGGGCAGCACGGCCACCCGTGCTCAACTGGCTGGCACGTTTGCGCAGCTGTGCAAAACGCAGCAGGGCCTGGTCCATCGCCTCGTCGGTGTTCAGCTCAAGGCAGTCCACACCGGCTTGACTCAGACTGCTCAACAAATCGGCCTCACGGTCCTGGGCCTTCTGAGCAAAACGCGCACGAAAAGCCGCATCGTTGCCGTCCACCAACAGTTGCTCGCCCGACTCGGCGTCTTGCACCAGCAGCATGCCGGTGTCGGGCCAAGCCATCTCCAGCGGGTCGCGCAGGCGCACGGCCACCACTTCATGACGCCTGGCCATCTGGGCCAGGGGTTTTTCCCAGCCAGGTGGGCTGATGAAGTCCGACACCACAAACACCGCCGAGCGGCGCTTGAGCACCGACTGGGCCTGCGCCAGCCAGGGCCCCAGCGCGCTGGTCTGCACGTTCTTGTCATGGATTGAGGTTTGTCCTGCCTGCAGCATCTGGTGCACGATGTGCAGCAAATGCCGCCTGCCGGAGCGGGCGGGGACCACGCTGTGGGCTCGGTCTTGTCCGGTAAACAGCATCAGGCCCACGCGGTTGCCGTGTTGTGACAGCAGCTTGGACAGCACCGTCACAACACTGCAGGCCAGCTGGCGTTTGCTGGTGTGGCCCGAACCAAAAGCCACCGAGGCAGACAGGTCGACCACAAACCAGGCGGCGATTTCGCGGTCTTCCTGGTGTTCGCGCACATAAGGGGTCAGCATGCGGGCGGTCACATTCCAGTCGATGTGGCGCACGTCATCGTGTGCCTGGTATTCGCGCAGATCGGCCAGCACCAGACCGCTGCCGCGAAACAGACTGCGGTAGTCACCTTGCAGTTGGCCATCCAGCCGTTTGAGCACGGTCCATTCCAGCCGTTGCAGCCATTGCGCTGCGTTGGGCCATGGCGTGTCTGCACCGGGCGCGCCAGAAGACGGGGCCTGGGGTTGGCCCCTGTCTGTGGCAACCGAGGCCTCAGTTCGCTTCTTGCGCAGCCAGCTGAACATGGCGGTCCAGGGGTTTACTCGGTGCGGGCACGGCCTGCAGGATTTTCAGGATCAGCGCATCGGCCGTCATGCCTTCGGACAAGGCTTCATAAGACAGCACCAGGCGGTGGCGCAACACGTCCGGCACCAGGTCGATCAGGTCTTGTGGCAAGGCGTAGGGGCGCCCACGCAAGAAGGCCAACGCTCGGGCGCCTTCGATCAGGGAAATGGTGGCGCGGGGGCTGGCACCAAAGGTCAAATAGGGCGCCAGTTCGGGCAAACCACAGCGCACGGGATCGCGCGTGGCGGCCACCAGTTTCACGGCGTACTGCACCAGCGCTGGGTCCACATAGCCTTGGCGGCACTGGGCTTGCAGCGCCATGAGCTGTGCGGTGTCGGCCACGGCCGCTGCGGTGGCGGGCATGCCGGTCACACGCTGCACGATGACGAACTCTTCTTCCTCGGTGGGGTAGCCCACCAGCACCTTCATCATGAAACGGTCCACCTGCGCTTCGG
>CAJBLW010000543.1 GCA_903953985.1 uncultured Burkholderiales bacterium | reverse complement strand
GCCGATCACCGGAATCTTTTTCTGATTGGGAATGTGCTTCCAGGCCATGGCGTTGCCCGAGTTGGTTGGACCAAACACTGCGACCACTTTTTCGTTGTCGATCAACTCGCTCATGTTCTGGATCGACTTTGGTGGCTGAGACATATCATCCCGCGTGACCAGCACGAGTTTGCGCCCCAACACGCCCCCTGCTGAATTGATGTCCTCCATGGCGGCCTGCATGCCCAGGACCGCAGCATGCCCACTTTGGGCCGACGGTGACGCCGACAAGTCACCGTTGTAACCCAACTTGATGTCTTGGGCCTGCGCCAAGCTGGCTACCACCAGACTTGCAGCCAACAGACTGCGTTGAAAGAGAGAAGAAAGTTTCATGGTTGTCTCCTTTTGTTGAGAGCAGGTTGCTCGTTGAAAGCGCTTACGGGAACTGTGTGCGGGCTCAGCCCGCGAGAAATCCACCATCCACGGGCAGGGTCACCCCTGTCACATAGGAAGCCATGTCGGAAGCCAGAAAAACAATAGGGCCAATCAACTCTTGCACCTGCCCCACACGCTTCATGGGGGTGCGTTGCATGAATCTGGCCAGCTTTTCCGGTGCTTCACGTGTGGGGGCTGTCATGGGGGTTTCTATGACCCCCGGGGCCAATGCGTTGACACGGATGCCGTCATCGGCCAGCTCCACGGCAAGGGCCTGCGTCATGAGCTTGACGGCCCCTTTGGAGGGCGAGTACCCCATGGTGCCTGCCAAACCTGCCGTTGCCGCAATCGAGGCCAAGTTGATGATGCAACCCTTTGTGGCGCGCAAGGCGGGCAACCAGCTGTGCACAGGAATGAAAGAACCCATCACATTGACCTTAAGCATCGTCGCCAGATTGCTCACCGCGTTGGGGCTGTCAATCCCTTCCCGAATGATGATGCCCGCGTTGTTAATCAGGATGTCGATCGGGCCAATATCGCGCATGACCCGCTCGGCCAAGGCCAGGTTGGCAGCCTCATCGGTCACATCCTGCCGGAAGGCCCAAGCCTGACCGCCTTGCTGGCGAATGTCTTGCGCCACCTTATGGGCGTTGACTTCATTCAGGTCGGTGACGATGACGCGGGCCCCGGCATGTGCCAGCCCCAGTGCAATGGCCTGCCCATTGCCTTGACCACCACCGGTGACCAAGGCCAGTCGACCTTGCAAAATTTTAGGGGCGATGTGGTCTGAGATCTGCATGACGTTCACCGCGAGATCACTGAAGCGTCAGAGGCCAACTGCATACCCGCCACGTATCCAAAGGTGATAGCGGGCCCAAGTGTGATGCCTGCACCGGGGTAGTTGCCACCCATCACGCTGGCCGCATCATTACCTACCGCGTAAAGACCGGAAACAACTTGTCTGTCCTGCGTTAGCACACGACAAGCCGCATCGGTCAGCAGTCCAGCAAAGGTGCCGATTTCACCCACCACCACACGGATGGCGTAAAACGGCCCTTGCGCAATCGGGGCCATGCAGGGATTAGGCTGAACCAGCGAGTCACCCTGATAGCGGTTGTAGGCGGTGCTGCCCTTTGCAAATTGGGAGTCCACGCCGCTGGGCACATCCCGGTTGAATGTGGCTACCTCTTGCGCCAGTGCTTGCTCGGGCACCCCAATGGTCTGCGCCAACTGCGCCAAGGTGTCGGCCCGTTTGAGGTAACCCGAGCGCAAATGCCTGCCGATTGGCAAAGGAAACTTGGCCACCGCGCCCAAGCCATATTCACGCAAGTGGTGTTGATCGCAAATGAGCCAACACATCACTTCGCCCAGGTTTCTTTGCTTGCAAGCCTTGACCAAGTCTTGCACAAAGTCATGGTAGGAGAAAGCTTCGTTGCTGAACCGGTGTCCATCTGCGGCCACGGCGATCACACCCGGTTTGGCGCGGTCAATGAAGTGGGGCATTACGCCGGTGCTGCCATCTGAACGAGGCACCAGCGAAGTGGGGCACCACGCTGCCGCATTGGGAATGGTGGGGTCTACCCAACCCTTGGCACTTTCACCCAAACGCACACCATCGCCGGTGTTGAGCGTTGGTGATGGCGTGAAATGTTCGCGGCCTGTCGGGGCGTGAGGAAACAACTGCTTGCGCCGCTCGATGTCGTGCGGAAAGCCGCCCGCCGCCAGCACCACACCCCGCCGGACACGGACCTCCACACTTCGGCCCTCATGCTCTATGACGGCACCCACAACGCTGTCGCCTTCCATGATCAATTTCTTTGCCGGGCTGTTGAGCCACACCGGAATGCCCAGATCCATACCCGCCTTGGCCAGACGGCCCGCCAGCGCATTGCCATTGGTCAAGGTCATGCCACGGCCGTGGCGGAGCACATCGAGGAAGTGCAGGCCGAAACGCTTGGCCACATAGAGAAAAGACTCGACCGATTTGAAGGCCCGCAAAAAATGCCAGAGTTCTTTGCCCGAACCGAGCATCATGCCGAACACCGTCAACTCGGGCACGGGCGGGGCCAGGGTTTTGACTTTGTCACCCAGTTGGCGGGCATCAAAGGGGCGCGTGACCATAGAGCGACCGCCTGCCGTGCCGCCTGGCGCTTCGGCGTGGTAGTCAGGGAAAACAGGCGGCATGTCGAACTGCAAGCAGGTCTTGCTGGTGAAAAACTCGATGGCCTTGGGACCGTTTGCCAAAAACGCATCCACCCGCGCTTCGTCATAGTGGGTGCCGCCTTGGTCTTTCAGATAGGCCTTGGCCGCGCCGGGCATTTCATGAATGCCTTGCTCTGTGGCCAAGTGTGTGCCGGGCACCCAGAGCCAACCGCCGGAGCGGGCGGTGGTGCCCCCATAAAGTGCGCCCTTTTCAACCACCAGAACCTTCAACCCTTGGGAGGCAGCGGTCACGGCAGTGGCCATGCCGGAGGCCCCTGTACCGATGACCAGCACATCAAATTCCGCCCCGTGGCTCTGGCTGCTCATCATTTTGAAGTCCCCAAGTTTCGATTGAAAATTAGTGTATGGCGAAAACTTCTTTTATAGGCTAATGGTTAACCCCAGCCGCGATGATTTGATAATGGCCAAGAATTCAAACTCAAGTTGTTGCTCACAAGTGATGGATGAACATGGTTGGAAAAGTCGAAAAAGAGCTCCGGGGAATCAAGGTTAATGTTTAACCCCAGCCGCAATGATTTGATAACTGTTGAAAATTCAAACTCAAGTTGTTGAGCACAAGTGATGGATGAACATGGTTGAAAAAGACGAAAAAGAGCGCCGGGGCATACAGTCCATTGAGGTCGGCGGCACCTTACTGCGGGCCTTGGCCGAGCAGGGTCGGCCCATGGCCCTGAGCGATTTGGCCCGTGCCGCGGGCATGCCACCTGGCCGCGCCCATCCTTACCTGGTGAGTTTTGGCAAGATCGGGTTGGTCAAGCAAGACAGCACCACCGGCCACTACTGGTTGGGCCCGACGGCCATACAGCTGGGCCTGCTGAGCCTGCAATATCTGGACACCGTGCGCGAAGCCACGCCATTTGCCCTGGCCCTGGCTGAGCAGACGCGGCACAGCGTAGCGCTGGCGGTCTGGGGCAACCTGGGGCCCACCATCGTGCGCTTGATCGATCCGGTTTATCCCCTGCACGTCAACCTGCGCACCGGCACGGTCATGTCCTTGGCAGGCACCTCAACGGGGCGAATCTTTGCAGCCTATCTGCCGCAACAATTGATCCAGGAGTCCATGCAGGAGGATTTCAAACGCCTCGGGCCGGACATTGCCCGCCCGCTCAAACCGGCCGAAATCAAACTCAAACTCGACGAGGTGCGCCGACACGGTCTGTCCCGCGCGATCAGCAACCCGACACCCGGCGTCAATGCTTTTGCAGCCCCGGTTTTTGACTATTCGGGCAACATCGTTTTGTCCATCACCCTGATGGGGTCATCCGGCATCTTTGATACCGCATGGAAAGGCAAAGAAGCCACCGCCATCAAAGCCTGCGCTGCCGAGGTCAGCAAACGCCTGGGCTTTGTGAAGACCTGATCAGACCTTCGCGCTCGGCCGCTCGTTCATGCGGTCGCGCCAAGCTTGCAGGGCGCTCATGCCCTCGTCGCTGGGCACAAACTTCATCAGGCCGCGTGCAAACTCCAGCGCGCAAAACGCGGTGATGTCGGCGATGGTGAAGCGCTCACCCGCGATGAAGGGCTGGCTTTGCAGGCGCTGGTCAAAGCCCCGCGCCACATCGCGCACCTTCTCGGCCTGAGAGCGGCCGAACTCGGGGAACTGGGGCTTTTCTAAAGCGGCCAAGCCCGGGTGGCTGTGGCGAATCGCGTTGGCAATGCCGCCCAGCAAATACAGCTCCACCTGACGGTCGGCCATCTCAATGAAACCGCGTTCGTCACCCTCACCCATCAGGTTGGGCTCGGGGTAGCGGCCCTCCAGCAAAGTACAGATCGCCCGGGTCTCGGTGATCACGCGGCCGTCATCGAGCTCCAGCGCGGGCACTTTGGCCAAAGGGCTTTTGGCCAGGTATTCGGGTGTGCGGTGCTCACCGCCATTCAGGTCCATGTTGACCATCTCGATGCCAGTGATGTTTTTCTCGATCAAAAACATCAACACCCGACGGGGGCTGGGGGCACGGTGGGCGGTGTAAAGCTTCATGGTTTTTCCTTGTTTGTGCAGAGGCATGTCCAAGTCTTCTGCCCGTGTCTTGCAGACTAGCACCTGCCAGATCGGGTACGTGCCTCGCAAATGACAGGCCGCTTCAGGATTCAAGATAAGACGCTCAGGTGACACCCAGTCACAGGCCGGACAGCGCGAGGTCGCTGCAGCCTTTCCAATCTCTCAAAGAAACCCAGTTCAACGATTTGAGAAAACCCGACCATGAACTTCGACATCCCTCCGGACATTGCGGCCTTGCGTGACCGCACGCGGCTGTTCATTGCAGAGCAAGTCATCCCATTGGAAGGCGACCCGCGCCACGGCCCACACGGCCCGTCCGAAGACCTGCGCCGGGAACTGGTGGCCCGCGCACGGGCAGCGGGCTTGCTCACCCCGCACGCCTCCATCGAAATGGGCGGTCTGGGCCTTAGCCACATGGCCAAAGCGCTGGTCTTTGAAGAAGCCGGTTACTCCAACCTGGGGCCCACGGCACTCAACATCCACGCCCCCGACGAAGGCAACATCCACCTGATGGAAGAAGTGGCCACACCCGCGCAAAAAGAGCGATGGCTGCGCCCGCAAGTGGCGGGCCTCACGCGCTCATGCTTTGCCATGACCGAGCCCGACCCCGGCGCAGGCGCTGACCCGTCGATGCTCAAAACCACCGCTGTGCGAGACGGCGACGGCTACCTGATCAATGGCCGCAAATGGTTCATCACCGGTGCAGACGGCGCGGATTACGTCATCGTCATGGCCCGCATGGAAGACGGCACAGCCACTATGTTTTTGGCCGACATGGATCAGCCCGGCATCCACCACGAGCGCAACATGGACGCCATGGACAACTGCTTTACCGGCGGCCATGGCGTGCTGTGCTTTGACAACCTGCGCGTACCCGCTACCGATGTATTAGGCGAAGTGGGCCAAGGCTTTCGCTACGCACAAATTAGGCTGGCACCAGCGCGCCTGACGCACTGCATGCGCTGGCTGGGGCAGGCCCGCCGTGCGCACGACATCGCACTCGACTACGCCAGCCGCCGCCACGCCTTTGGCAAACCGCTGGCCGAACACGAAGGCGTGGGCTTCATGCTGGCCGACAACGACATCGACCTGCACACCGCCCGCCTGCACATCTGGCACACCGCCTGGCTGCTCGACCAAGGCCAAAAAGGCGGCTTTGAATCGAGCCGCGCCAAAGTGGCCTGCTCCGAAGCCGAGTGGCGCGTGGTGGACCGCTGCGTGCAGATTCTGGGTGGCCAGGGCGTCACAGCCGACACGCCCGTCATGCGCATCTTCATGGACATGCGCGCCTTCAGAATTTATGACGGCCCAAGCGAAGTGCACCGCTGGAGCATGGCCCGAAAGCTGGTTTACAAATCACAGCAGGCCGCCAAAGCAGCGCTGAGCTGATCGCCCAGACGCCCCCCCTTTCTTGATACGAGCTTGCACATGACCCCCTCCCTTGAATCGGCCCTGGCCTTCATCCAATCGTGCGAAACGCCCTGGTCGCGTGACACCTCACCGCCTTGGGGCATTCACGATGTGGACCCTCCGCCCTACAACCGCTTGTATGGCCCGGTCCATGGACGTGGGCCTGTCTCGGGTGTTTTGTTTCACCAAAACCAGTTGTTGGCCCAATGGGGCGAACCCCACAAAGCCGACCTGACTTTCAGTGTGGCCAAAACCTACCTGGCCTTGCTGGCCGGTCTGGCGTTTGACCAAGGGCTGATCCAAGACGTCCACACCCCCGTGTCTCAACAATGCCCCGGCATTGGCTTTGAGGGCGATCGTTTGTCGCGCATCACTTGGCACCATTTGCTGCAGCAAACCAGCGAATGGGAGGGCACTTGCTTGGGCATTCCGGAACAAGTCGACCGCTACCGCTGGCTGCCTTACCAAACCGGGCAAGCCGACGGCACCAAAGGCGATGCCCGGCCGCTGGGGGAGCCGGGTTCCCGATTTGAGTACAACGACGTTCGCATTAACCAACTGTCATTGGCCTTGTTGCATTTGTTCAAGCGCCCGCTGCCCGACGTATTTGAGGAATTCTTCAGGAAACCCTTGGGCTGCGCGGACACGTTTCAATGGGTGGGTTACGAGCAAGGCTGGACCGAGGTCAACGGCCAACGCATGATGTCGGTGCCCGGGGGCAGTCACTGGGGTGGCGGCGTATCCATCTCGGCCATGGACCAGGCACTGATTGGCCTGATGCTC
>CAJBLW010000542.1 GCA_903953985.1 uncultured Burkholderiales bacterium | reverse complement strand
GATGGCGGGTTATCCCATCAGCCAAGCCGTGATGATGATGATCCCCGAGCCTTGGGAGCAGCACACCACCATGGACGAGCGCCGCAAGGCCTTCTATGAATACCACGCCGCGATGCTCGAGCCATGGGACGGCCCTGCCTCGATCGTGTTCACCGACGGCCGCCAGATCGGCGCCACACTCGATCGCAACGGCCTGCGCCCTTCGCGCTACATCATCACCGACGACGACATGGTCATCATGGGTTCGGAAACCGGCGTGCTGCCGATTCCCGAAAGCAAGATCGTGCGCAAGTGGCGTCTGCAGCCGGGCAAGATGTTCCTGATCGATCTGGAACAAGGCCGCATGATCAACGACGAAGAGTTGAAAGCCGGTTTGGCCAGCGCCAAGCCTTACAAGCAGTGGATAGAAAACCTGCGCGTTAAGCTCGACGACGTGGCCGAGGCCACGGTAGCGCCCGCTTCTGACGTGGCTTTGCTCGACCTGCAACAAGCTTTTGGCACTACGCAAGAAGACATCAAGTTCCTGTTGGCGCCCATGGCCTCGGCCGGCGAAGAAGCCATCGGCTCAATGGGCAACGACAGCCCTCTGGCCGTGCTGTCTGACAAGAACAAGCCGCTTTACAACTACTTCAAGCAGTTGTTCGCGCAAGTGACCAACCCCCCGATAGACCCGATCCGCGAAGCGATCGTGATGTCGCTGGTGTCTTTTATCGGACCCAAGCCCAACCTGCTGGACATCAACCAGGTTAATCCGCCGATGCGCCTGGAAGTCAGCCAGCCGATCCTGGACTTCGCCGACATGGCCAAGCTGCGCAACATCGAGCAAGCGACCAAGGGCAAGTTCAAGAGCGCCACGCTGGACATCACTTACCCCGCCCTCTGGGGCCGCGAAGGCGTGGAAGCCAAGCTGGCTTCGCTGTGCGCCGAAGCGGTGGACGCGATCAAGGGGGGGCACAACATCCTGATCATCAGCGACCGGGGCGTGAACGCCACCCAAGTGGCCGTGCCCGCACTGCTGGCGCTCTCCAGCATCCACCAGCACCTGGTCACCGCGGGCCTGCGTACCACGGCAGGGTTGGTGGTCGAAACCGGTACCGCCCGCGAAGTGCACCACTTTGCGGTGCTCGCCGGTTACGGCGCTGAAGCCGTGCACCCCTACTTGGCCATGGAAACCTTGGCCGCGTTGCACAAAGAGTTGCCCGGCGATTTGTCGGCCGAGAAAGCCCTTTATAACTATGTCAAGGCGATTGGCAAGGGCTTGTCCAAGATCATGTCCAAGATGGGCGTGTCCACCTATATGTCGTACTGTGGCGCGCAGTTATTTGAAGCCATCGGCATCAACACCGAGACCATCAACAAGTACTTCACGGGTACCTCCAGCCGCGTGGGTGGCATTGGTGTGTTCGAAATCGCCGAAGAAGCTTTCCGGATGCACGCTGCAGCATTTGGCGATGATCCGATCCTGGCCAGCATGCTGGACGCAGGCGGCGAATACGCTTGGCGCGCCCGTGGCGAAGAGCACATGTGGACGCCCGACGCGATTGCCAAGTTGCAGCATTCCACCCGTGCCAACAACTTCAGCACTTACAAGGAATACGCGCAGATCATCAACGACCAGAGCAAGCGCCACATGACGCTGCGCGGTCTGTTCGAGTTCAAGATCGACCCTTCTAAAGCCATTCCTCTGGAACAGGTCGAGTCTGCTGCCGAAATCGTCAAGCGTTTTGCCACGGGTGCAATGTCGCTGGGGTCGATTTCAACCGAAGCGCACGCTACCTTGGCCGTGGCCATGAACCGTATTGGCGGCAAGAGCAACACGGGCGAGGGCGGTGAAGACGCCAACCGTTACCGCAACGAACTTAAGGGTATCCCGATCAAGTTGGGGGATTCCCTCAAGAGCGTGATCGGCGAAGAAAACGTCGAAGTCGACATGCCTTTGGCCGCCGGCGACAGTCTGCGCTCGCGCATCAAGCAAGTCGCTTCGGGCCGTTTTGGTGTGACGGCCGAATACCTGTCGAGTGCTGACCAGATCCAGATCAAGATGGCCCAGGGTGCCAAGCCCGGTGAAGGCGGTCAGTTGCCTGGCGGCAAAGTGTCCGACTACATTGGCAAACTGCGCCACTCGGTGCCCGGTGTCGGTTTGATTTCGCCACCACCGCACCACGACATCTATTCGATCGAGGACTTGGCCCAGCTGATCCACGACCTGAAGAACGTGGCCCCGCACAGCGACATCAGCGTGAAGCTCGTCTCTGAAATCGGCGTGGGCACGATTGCCGCCGGTGTGGCCAAGTGCAAGGCCGACCACGTGGTGATCGCGGGTCACGACGGCGGAACAGGCGCATCGCCTTGGTCATCCGTCAAGCACGCAGGCTCGCCTTGGGAAATCGGCTTGGCCGAAACCCAGCAGACCCTGGTGCTCAACGGTTTGCGCGGCCGCATTCGCGTGCAAGCCGATGGCCAGATGAAGACCGGCCGCGATGTGGCCATTGGTGCTTTGCTGGGCGCGGACGAGTTTGGCTTTGCTACTGCACCGCTGGTGGTCGAGGGTTGCATCATGATGCGCAAGTGCCACCTGAACACCTGCCCGGTGGGCGTGGCCACGCAAGACCCTACCCTGCGCAAGAAGTTCACCGGCAAGCCTGAGCATGTCGTGAACTACTTCTTCTTCATCGCCGAAGAAGTGCGCCAGATCATGGCCCAGTTGGGCATCCATAAGTTCGATGACCTGGTGGGCCGCGCCGACCTGCTCGACATGAAGAGCGGTGTGGAACACTGGAAAGCCAAGGGCTTGGATTTTGGCCGCCTGTTGGCCGTGCCGCAAGTGGCCTCCACCGTGGCCGTGCGCCATGTGGACACGCAAGACCACGGGCTTGAAAAAGCCCTGGACAACGTGCTGATCGCCAAGAGCCGCGCCGCCATCGACAAGGGCGAAAAAGTGCAGTTCATGGAAGTCGCACGCAACGTGAACCGCTCGGTCGGCGCCATGTTGTCAGGTGCGGTGACCAAGGTGCACCCTGAAGGCTTGCCGGATGACACCTTGCGTATTCAACTCGAAGGCACAGGCGGCCAGTCCTTTGGCGCCTTCCTGGCCAAGGGCATCACGCTGTATCTGATCGGCGAGGCCAACGACTACACCGGCAAAGGTTTGTCGGGTGGCCGTGTGGTGGTGCGCCCGAGTCTGGAGTTTCGTGGCGTAGCCTCGCAAAATATCATCGTGGGCAACACCGTCATGTACGGCGCGACCACTGGTGAAGCTTTCTTTGCGGGCGTGGCCGGCGAGCGTTTTGCGGTTCGCCTCTCGGGTGCCACAGCCGTGGTCGAAGGCACAGGCGACCACGGTTGCGAATACATGACCGGTGGCACTGTCGCTGTCTTGGGCAAGACCGGCCGCAACTTCGGCGCGGGCATGAGCGGCGGTATCGCTTATGTGTACGACGAAGACGGAGAATTTGCCTCACGTTGCAATACCGCCATGGTCAGCATGGAAAAAGTGCTGACCCTGGCCGAGCAGGGAGCGCAAGTGGACCGCAAGGTATGGCACCGCGACCAGGCCGACGAAGCGCAACTGAAGAAACTGCTGGAAGACCACCACAAGTGGACCGGCAGCCAGCGTGCCCGTGAGTTGCTGGACAACTGGGCCACGGCACGCGCCAAATTTGTCAAGGTCTTCCCGAACGAATACAAACGCGCTCTGGGCGAGATCAATGCACGCAAAGCGGCGAACGCGGCCAAGGCTGCCCAGCCTGTGGTCGCCTGAGCCGAACGTCAAGATTGAAGGAATAGCATTATGGGAAAAATCACCGGCTTCATGGAATTTGAGCGCATCGAAGAGGGCTACAAGCCCGTCACCGAGCGCCTGAAAAACTACGGCGAATTCGTGATCGGTTTGACCGAAGAGCAGTCGAAAACACAAGCGGCGCGTTGCATGGATTGCGGTACACCGTTTTGCAACAACGGCTGCCCCGTCAACAACATCAT
>CAJBLW010000541.1 GCA_903953985.1 uncultured Burkholderiales bacterium | reverse complement strand
GGGGATGCGAGCGTGGATTTCTTTCACGCGGCTAATCGCCAAAATGTCGCCCGTGGGCTTGCGGCTGAACTTGTAGGCGCCGTGGCTGGTGCCAATCGCAATGGCCAAGGCGTCCAGGCCAGTGGCTTTCACGAACTGCGCGGCCTCTTCGGGGTCGGTCAGCATCTGGCTGTGGTCCAGCTTGCCGACTGCACCAATGCCATCTTCCTCACCAGCTTCGCCGGTTTCCAGATTGCCCAAGCACCCCAATTCGCCTTCCACCGACACGCCCAACAAATGGGCCATGTCGACCACGCGGCGGGTCACATCCACGTTGTAGCCAAAGTCAGCCGGGGTCTTGCCGTCTTCCAGCAAGGAGCCGTCCATCATCACCGAAGAAAAACCGAGGCTGATCGCGCCCTGACAGACCGCAGGGCTTTGGGCATGGTCTTGGTGCATGACCAGCGGAATATGGGGCCACTGCTCAGTGGCGGCCTGAATCAGGTGCTTGATGAAGGGCTCACCTGCATACTTGCGGGCACCGGCGCTGGCTTGCAAGATGACCGGTGCTCCGACCTCGTCGGCTGCCATCATGACGGCCTGAACCTGCTCCAGGTTGTTGACGTTGAAAGCTGGAATGCCGTAGCCGTTGACGGCCGCATGGTCCAGCAGCTCGCGCATAGAAACGAGTGCCATGGTGGTGATTTCCCGGAAGGTTGAAGAGGTGGCAGCGCCGAAATGTCTCCGGCTTATAACTGGGCGGGATTTTAAAGCCTTTGACCGGAAACAGGGCAAAGCATGTGCCCCCATCTCAAGGCGAATGCAAAGCCCCGTGACGGGGGTGAGGCTTCAGGTGGCCCGGCAAATTTTGAGGGTGTTGGTGCCGCCCGGCGTGCCCATGGGCTCACCCACGGTGATGGCGTAGACATCCCCCGCTTGCACAATGCCGCGCTTTTTCAGGTGCGCTTCGGCTTCGGTCAATGCAGTGTCGCGGTCGGCACTGGTGTCCATCAACAAGGGGCTGACGTTGCGCATCAAGGCCATCTTGCGTTGGGTGGCCACCTTGGGCGTCAGCGCATAAATGGGCATGCGCACGCTGTGGCGGCTCATCCACAGCGGGGTCGAGCCCGAATCGGTCAAAGCCACAATCGCCTTGGCCTTGAGGTGGTGCGCGGTGAACAGCGCGCCCATGGCGATCGCGTGGTCAATGCGGTCGAAATGCGCGCCTACAAAATCGTCATCCAGCGGATCGTGGTCGGTTTTTTCGGCTTCCAGACACACCGCCGCCATCATCTCCACCGTCTCCAGCGGATACTTGCCCGCAGCGGTTTCGGCGCTGAGCATCACCGCGTCGGTGCCGTCCAGCACCGCGTTGGCCACGTCGGACACTTCGGCGCGGGTGGGCACCGGGTTGACGATCATGCTCTCCATCATCTGCGTGGCGGTGATGACCAGCTTGTCCAGCTCACGGGCGCGTTTGATCATGTGCTTTTGCAGGCCCGGCACGGCGGCATTGCCCACCTCCACAGCCAAATCACCACGCGCCACCATGATGCCGTCAGACACCATGAGGATACGGTCGAGCTCGGGAATCGCTTCGGCGCGCTCGATCTTGGCGATCAGGCCGGGTTTGTGGCCGTTGGTGCAAGCCACGTTGCACAGCTGGCGGGCCATTTCCATGTCGGTGGCGTTTTTGGGGAAACTCACCGCCACATAGTCGGCATTGAAGCTCATGGCCGTGCGGATGTCGTCCATGTCTTTGGCTGTCAGGGCCGCTGCCGTCAGGCCGCCGCCTTGCTTGTTGATG
>CAJBLW010000540.1 GCA_903953985.1 uncultured Burkholderiales bacterium | reverse complement strand
CAACTCGTGCATCGCAAACAACACGCGACGGTGAACGGGCTTCAGGCCGTCCCGGGCATCGGGCAAGGCACGACCGACAATCACGCTCATGGCGTAATCGAGGTAGCTGCGCCGCATTTCCTCTTCCAGACTGATGGGCAGTGTTTCTTTGGCGAACTGGGTCATATGTAAGAGAGGCAAAAGTGGCGCGGTGAAAACCGCTCATTTTAGTTGCAAGCGGCTGTCGCGTCCATGCAACATTTGGCATCCAAATGTGTTCACCTTTGGCTGTCGGTGAGGCATTCGACTGAGCCCGTCGCTGTCTATGGCACAATAAAAGTCAACGCAGCAGGTGACGGTCATCTGCAGCGTCTTTTTTTCGCAGCCAGTCTGCGGCTTTATCCCTCAAGAGGAAGACCATGAAAAAACTGAACAAATTGGCGATTCTGTTGGCCTCCGCAGCGCTCGCATCGGCTGCTGGTGCTCAAACCATCGACAACTGGCGCAACGGCACAGGCGACTTGGTCTGGAAAAACGGCACCAACGAACTGTGCTGGCGTGATGCCACTTGGACACCAGCCACGGCCGCTGCCGGTTGCGATGGTGCCATCGTGGCCAAGCCTGCTGCTGCTGCTCCAGCAGCTGCGCCAGCAGCACGTCCTGCTGCTCCTGCAGCTGCAGCTGCTCCTGCTCCTGCAGCGCGCCCTGCTGCACCAGCTGCTGCTGCCCCACGTCCTGCAGCGCCTCCACCAGCTGCTGCCACCAAAGTCACTTACGCTGCTGACGCGTTCTTTGATTTCGACAAGTCGGTCCTGAAGGCCGAAGGCAAAGCCAAGCTCGACGACTTGGTTGGCAAAGTCAAAGGCATCAACCTGGAAGTCATTATTGCCGTGGGTCACACCGACTCCGTGGGTTCTGATGCTTACAACCAGAAGCTGTCGGTCAAGCGTGCTGACGCTGTGAAGGCTTATTTGGTGTCCAAGGGCATTGAAAAGAACCGTGTTTACACCGAAGGCAAAGGCGAGAAGCAGCCCGTGGCTGACAACAAAACTTCTGCTGGCCGTTCCAAGAACCGTCGCGTTGAAATCGAAGTAGTTGGTACACGCCCAAACAAGTAATCCTTCACGGATCACTCCAAAAGCCCCAGTAATGGGGCTTTTTTTCGTCTGCCTTTCATGGCGCACAGCTGTTCGCCGACAATCAGACCCCATGACTACAAGCCATTCCAACGTCGATCCGGCCGAACTGGCCAAATTTTCAGATCTGGCCCACCGCTGGTGGGACCCTGAAAGCGAATTCCGCCCTCTTCACCAAATCAACCCTTTACGCCTGGAATGGATTCATGGTCTGGTCCCTCTGACGGGCTTGAGAGTGGTCGATGTGGGCTGCGGAGGCGGCATCTTGGCCGACGCTATGGCGCGCAAAGGTGCCCAGGTGCTGGGCATCGACTTGGCCACCAAATCCCTCAAAGTGGCCCAACTGCACGCACTGGAGGCTGGGACCCAAGGCGTTCAATACCGCGAAGTCAGCGCCGAGGCGCTGGCCGCAGAACAGCCCACGCAGTTCGATGTGGTCACCTGCATGGAAATGCTGGAACACGTTCCAGACCCCTCGGCTGTCGTCAAAGCCTGCGCACAACTGGTCAAGCCCGGCGGCTGGGTCTTCTTCTCAACGCTCAACCGCAACCCTAAATCCTTCCTTTTTGCCATCGTCGGGGCCGAATACATCCTCAAACTATTGCCCAAAGGCACGCACGAGTTTGCCCGCCTCATCAAGCCCAGCGAACTCACCGCTTGGGCGCGTGAAGCGGGGCTGGACGCTCAAGGCTTTAAGGGCATGGAATACAACCCCTTCACCAAAAGCTATTGGCTCAGCCAGGACACCAGCGTGAATTATTTGCTCGCTTGCCGGAAAGCCTGATCATGTTTCACAACGCACAAGCTGTCTTGTTTGACCTGGACGGCACCTTGATCGACAGCGCCCCGGATTTGGGTGCAGCGGCGGACAAAATGCGGGTTGACCGTGGCATGTCCTCTTTGCCTCTGGAGCATTACCGCCATATGGCCGGTGCCGGAGCGCGGGGCATGCTGGGCATCGCATTTGGCATGACCCCCGAGCACCCTGACTTTGAAACCATGAAGGAAGAGTTTTTCGTCAACTACGAAAACTGCATGACCAAGCGCACCCGCATCTTTGATGGCGTGGTGGACATGGTCGAACGCCTGGTGGCTTTGGGGCTGCCCTGGGGCGTGGTCACCAATAAATCTAGCCGCTTCACCGACCCGCTCACCGCGGCCATGCCATTGTTCGCCACGGCTGGGACCATCGTCAGCGGCAACACCACGCCGCACGCCAAACCGCACCCCGAGCCTTTGTTCGAGGCGGCGCGGCGCCTGTCGGTTGATCCGACACGTTGCGTCTATGTGGGCGACGACGAACGCGACATCGTCGCGGGCTTGGCCGCCGGCATGGGCACCGTGGCCGCCACTTACGGTTATTTAGGGCAACAGACCGATATTTCGCGCTGGAATGCCCATTTGCACATTGATTCTCCGACAGAGCTCTTGCAATTCCTGCAAAGCGCCTAAAATAGGAATCTGAGGGGCTGCACTGGTTTCGACATGGGTTCGGACGCGTGGCAGGGCATGTCGAGGTTCTGATCCTCGTTAATCTTCGGAAAAAAAACTAACTGCAAACGACGAACGTTTCGCACTCGCCGCTTAATCCGGTGAGCCTTGCAACAGTTGGCCGATAGGCTGGGTGAGGGTGATGTGGGCGTTAAAACCTCAAAAGTCCTAGCTGCAAGGT
>CAJBLW010000539.1 GCA_903953985.1 uncultured Burkholderiales bacterium | reverse complement strand
CGCTACCACCGCATCATCATCATGACCGACGCCGACGTGGATGGCGCGCACATCCGCACCTTGTTGCTCACCTTCTTCTATCGCCAAATGCCCGATTTGGTCGAGCGTGGCCACATCTACATTGCCCAGCCACCGCTTTACAAAGTCAAAGCAGGCAAAGAAGAGCTGTACCTCAAAGACGGCCCCGCGCTCGACGGTTTCTTGCTGCGAATCGCGCTCAAAGATGCCAGCATCAGCACCGGCGGCGCTGCGCCCCAAGTGCTCACAGGTGAAACCCTGGAAGCACTGGCCCGCAAACACCAAGTGGCTGAACACGTCATTGCCCGTCTGTCCAACTTCATGGACGCCGAAGCCCTGCGCGCCATGGCCGACGGCGTGTCACTGAACTTGGATGGCATGGAACAAGCCGCTGCATGCGCCCCTGCGCTGCAAGCCAAGCTGCGCGAACTCAACACCACCGGCATCCCGGCCGAAGTGACGGCCGAGTTTGACGTGCGCACCGACAAACCTGTTCTGCGCATCAGCCGCCGCCACCACGGCAACATCAAAAGCAGCATCATCACGCAAGACTTTGTGCACGGTGCCGACTATGGCGCGCTGGCCGAAGCCGCCGAGACTTTCCGGGGCTTGCTGAGCGAAGGCGCCAAAGCCCTGCGCGGCGAAGGCGAGCGCCAGAAAGAAGAAAAAGTGGGCGACTTCCGCCAGGCCATGCATTGGCTCATCAGCGAAGCCGAGCGCACCACCAGCCGCCAGCGCTACAAGGGTCTCGGCGAAATGAACCCCGCCCAACTGTGGGAAACCACCATGGACCCCACCGTGCGCCGCCTGCTGCGCGTGCAGATCGACGACGCCATCGAAGCCGACCGCGTGTTCACCATGCTCATGGGCGACGAAGTCGAGCCACGCCGCCACTTCATCGAGAGCAACGCACTGCGGGCGGGGAACATCGATATTTGAACCTGCCCTGATCAGGGGTTGGCTCTTGCCATTGGTAGACCTTGGAAATTTGCCCAATGCTACTGACCAGTTCAGCTTACACGCGAGCACCTGAGTGAAAGAGGCGTTTGAAAGCGTCACCAATCAGGATGCCGTATTTTTTCAACTTTGTACGGGCCTGTCCGGCCCTGAAGCATGTCCACTTCTTCACCACGCGCGCGCGCGCTCGGCAGCGCTTTTTCGCTCAGCGATTTCGACTTCGATCTGCCCCCTGAGCTGATTGCCCAACACCCTGCCACGCAGCGCAGTGGTTCGCGGTTGCTGGATGGCTCATCTACCACCTTGGTTGACCGGATCTTCCACGAATTACCCAGCGTGTTGAGAGCAGGCGACCTGTTAGTCTTCAACGACACCAAGGTGATCAAGGCCCGCATCTTTGGCGAGAAGGCCTCGGGTGGCAAGCTCGAACTGCTGATCGAGCGCGTGCTGCCTGGCCACCAGGTGGTGGCGCACATGAAGGTGAGCAAAAAGCCGCTGCTGGGCGGCAAGATGTACCTCGCTGGAGGCGCCCGCCAAGGTGGTTTTGATGCGGTGCTGCTCGGGCGCTGGCCCGATGAAAACGGCCAGTTGTTTCACCTGCAGCTGAGTGACGAGCCGCATGCTCTGATGGAAAAGCACGGCGTGATGCCTCTGCCCCCCTACATTGAGCGCCCTGCGGGCACGGCCGCTCACGCTGACACCGCAGAAGACGCCAGACGCTACCAAACCGTGTTTGCGCGGGCACCCGGTGCGGTGGCTGCACCCACGGCAGCGCTGCATTTTGACGAAGGGGTGTTGGCGGCCTTGGCGGCGCGGGGGGTGCACACCGCCAGCGTGACCCTGCATGTGGGTGCGGGTACTTTTCAGCCGGTCAAGACCGAAAACATTGCCGAGCACACCATGCACAGCGAGTGGTACGAAGTGCCCGAAGCCACGCAGCAGGCCATCGCCGCCTGCAAAGCCCGAGGCGGCCAAGTAGTGGCAGTGGGAACGACCACGGTGCGGACGCTGGAGTCGTGGGCGAAATTCAATCAGGCCAGCGGTGATACGCAGATTTTCATCACACCGGGGTTTGAGTTTCAGGTGGTGGACCGGCTGATCACCAACTTCCACCTGCCCAAGAGCACGCTGATGATGCTGGTCAGCGCCTTCGCGGGTTACGAACACATCATGGGCCTGTACCGCCACGCGATCGCGCAGCGGTACCGGTTTTTCAGTTATGGCGATTCGATGCTGCTCAATCGCGCCCTGCGCGGATGACCGCATCGGCGATGGTGGCCGGGTCGGTGAACCAAATTTCGTGGCTGCCCTGACACTCCACCAACCGAAATAAACCCAGACGCTCAGACAAACGCGGGTGCCAAGGCATGCTGTGGGGCAGGGCGGCATCCTGCTGGCAATTCACATACGACTTGCCGATTTCCATTGCGGCTAGAGGCGCTTTGAGCGAAATCGGATCGGTGAAAGTTTTATAAGGCTGCAGGTTGAGTTGATCAAACGCCGATTGGGCCAGCGCCAAATCGGCATCGTTGATGAAGGCTTCGCGCCAGACGGGAAAAGGCAGCATCACCGCGTTGTTGCTGGCTGCAGCGACCGCGTCAAACAGCTCTTTGTAATGAGGCGGCACCATGTCGTTGAGGCACTCACCCGGGTTGGGTACAAAAGCGTTCACGTAAACAAGTCGTGCAATGCGCTCAGGCATCACATCGGCCACGCGCGAGATGATCATGCCGCCGTAGCTGTGGCCCACCAGCCGCACATTCTTCAGATCATGTGCACGCAAATAATCGCACAGCGATTGCGCCGCGTCTTCCAAACCGATCTGGCTGCGGTCATCGCCGGGCCGATTGCCTTTCAGCGTGGGGCAATGGACGGTGTGGCCCTGCTGGCGGATGTGTTCGGCCGTAGGCTCCATCAAGGTGCCTGTGTGCCATGCGCCGTGAACCAAAACATAAGTGTCGCTCATGCATATCTCCTGAATATTGTGAATTTTTTTGGCGCATCTTCCCCTCAAGGGCTTGACACCAGAACGATTACAACCAGTCAGCCTCAAGCCGTCAATTGGAGGAAAACCCGCCCACATTCGATCTTGACGGGCCAGGTCTTCGCAGGCTCGGTCGCCGGCCCGCAAGCCACTGAACCATCGCGCAGGCTGAACTGCGCCTGATGAAAGGGGCACTCCACATGGTCGCCTTCGACAAAGCCATCGCACAGCTTGGCGTTGCCGTGGGTGCACAGGTTGTTGATGGCAAACACCTCACCGTCCACGCTGAAAAGTGCGATGTCTTGGCCTTCGGGGGACACGGCAATGCCTGCGCCTTCAAACAAATCGGCCTCGGCAGCCACGTCGGCCCACTCGGTTTTTGGGAAGCTCATGGTCATATCGGGTAAATGATGGCGTTGGGGATCATCTCGCTGTCGTACACACACAGGCGCTCGGCGAACTTCAGGCCCTCGGGGGTCTGCACGATGGTGTCTATATAGCGGCCCACATTGAACACCGTGCTGGCTTTGTCCAGCTTGGTGCGGAACACCGCATAGTTGGCCTCGGCATGGATGCGCTCGCCCTCCACACGGCGCACCACCGGCGCGCCCACCACATGGCGCTGGTAATAAGGGTCGTGGTACAGCGTTTCCTGGATGCCATACACACGGTCTTTCAACATCCCTTTGCTGGTGAACGAAAGAGTGCACAGCGGAAAGCCGCGCTCATGGTTCTCACGCGGAATGAGTTTGTACACGCATTGCTCGGTAAAAAACTCGGGCCACAAATCCCATTGGCCGCTGTCCACGGCCAAGGCGTAATCGGCATACAGGCGGGTCAGGGCCATGTGGGTTTCAAAGTTCACCATGGTCATCTTTTTCAAGCCTCCATCACTTTGCGCCAATAGGCGTACATGCCCCGAATCAGCGTTTCGGTCACCATGTGATCCGTCTCGCCCACCTCGCGCCCACCCAGCTCCACCAACATGCGGTGCTCGGGTTTGGTCTCAAAGGCTTGTTGCGAAAACTCGATCACTTCGCCGTCGTCAGCACTCACAAACCCGGCCGGGCCAAACAGATTGGACTGACGCAGGCGGCGTTCGGTCATCTCGGGCGTGTCGTCTTCAAAGCCAAAGTGTGTCCAGACGAAATCAAATGCACCATGCCCATCGGGCTGGATGTGTCGGGTCGACACGCTGTTGACCTGCTGCTGAAAAATCACACTCGGAAACAGCGTCATCATCACGGCCGTCGGCATCTTGTCTTCCATCTGCCACCATCCCTCGGGCACGATGTCCAGAAAGCTCGGATCGTTGAGCTGCATGCTGTCCTTGAAGCTGCTCACCTGGGTGACCTGCGAGGCCGCGCCTGTGGCCTGGCCCGCATTGCCCCGAGTCGAAATCATGGCGGCGTGGCGGTGATGCGTGTCCATGCGCAACTCGCTCTTGTTGTCGGCGCGCCAAAGGCCAAAGGTCACAAACCAAGTGTGCAGCAGGCCGGGGTGGTAGGGATCCTTGATGTTCTCTTGCATCAGTTTCCAGTTGCCTGGAATGCGCTGGCGGTTGTAGCCCAGCACCACCAACTTGCGGCCATTGAACAAGCGGTCAAAGTACTGCAGGATGGTCGGCCCCATGAAATCTTCGAGCGACTCCACGTTGTGGTCGAAGGACGCAAACACCACCCCGCCACGTGTGGCCACCTTCAGGAGCGTGAGGCCGTGGTCTTTGGGGTCAAAGTCGGCGGGCATGCCACCGTTGACTTTGCCGTCTTGCCGCACGCCGCGCCGAAACGGCACGCCCTGCAAATCGCCTTTGAGCGAGTAGCTCCACTGGTGGTAGGGGCAGACAAACTCTTTCTTGTTGCCATGGCGCTCACGGCAAAACTGCATGCCCCGGTGGGCGCAGACGTTTTCCACCACATGAATCTGCCCGCCCTCGCTGCGCGTCATGATGACCGAGCGCTCGCCGACCACCGTGCGCTTGAAGTCGCCGGGGTTGGGTATCTCGGCCTCCAGGCCCACGTAGCTCCAGTGATCACGATAAAAGAAGCGCTGCAGCTCCTTTTTGTGCCGGTCTTCATCGGTGTACACGGCAAACGGGATACGGCTGGTGCCTTCCGTTTCCCAGTGGATGGGGTGTTCCGTCATGGTGTCTCCTGCAAATTCTTGACTGGCATCATGCGCAAAACATCGAATTCCGTAAATCGAAATTCATAGATAATCATTATCCGAATTTCAAATATCGCTCAAATCCTTCATGGAACTTGCCCGACTCGACCTGAACTTACTGCTGGTGTTTCACCACCTGTTACGCGAAAAGCGTGTGTCCAACGTGGCCGCCGTGCTGGGCATGAGCCAGCCCGCCGTCAGCAGCGCCTTGGGTCGGCTGCGTGCCAGCCTGGGCGATGAACTTTTTTTGCGCACCCAGCAGGGCATGCTGCCCACGCCTTACGCCTTGCAATTGGCCGAACCCGTGGCAACCGCCCTTGGCGGTCTGCAACAAGCGCTGCAAGTGCGCGCATCCTTTGACCCGTCCACCAGCGAACGCTGCTTCACCCTGGCCATGACCGATGTGGGTGAGATGTATTTCTTGCCCGTGCTGATGGACGCGCTGGCTCAGTCCGCACCCGGCGTCACCTTGCAAGTGGTCAGCGTCACGCAAAGCGGCCTCAAGGACGATATGGCGTCCGGGGGCGTCGACTTGGCTCTGGGTTTGCTACCCCAATTGCAAGCCGGTTTTTTCCAGCAGGCCCTGTTCCGCCAAGCGTATGTGTGCTTGATGCGGCAAGGTCACGCCTTGAGCAAGAAAAAACGTCTCAGTCTCAAGCCCTTTGCGCAAGCGCAGCATGTGCGGATCATCGCCGCAGGCACTGGCCACGGCCGGGTCGACGAAGCACTCGAAAAACAAGGCCTGCAGCGCAGCTTTCGCCTGACGGTGCCGCATTACGTGGCGCTGGGCGATGTGCTGGGCCACTCCGACTTGATTGCGACTGTGCCCGAGCGTTTTGCCCAGCGCGTCATGGCGCCTTTTGGCCTGACCACCCGCCCGCTGCCCCTGGACGTTGAAGGCAGCGCCATCCACCAGTTTTGGCACGCTCGACTGCACAAAGACCCCGGACACCAATGGCTGCGCACGCTGGTGGCGCAATGCTTTGGCGACTCAGGCCAGCCCGCATCGGCCTCAACCGCATGACCCGCCTGACCCACGCTGCCCTCCTACAATCCTTCCCATGCTCCAATTCGACCTGCTCAAAACCGACCCCTCCAGCCACGCCCGACGCGGCACGCTGACCCTGAACCATGGCGTGGTGCAAACGCCCATTTTCATGCCCGTGGGAACGTATGGCACGGTCAAGGGCGTGATGCCACGC
Organism: uncultured Burkholderiales bacterium; assembly: GCA_903953985.1. GTDB lineage: Bacteria > Pseudomonadota > Gammaproteobacteria > Burkholderiales > Burkholderiaceae_C > Limnohabitans_A. Next base: position 4,118 of record CAJBLW010000539.1, on the reverse strand, counting down.
AACCTGCACGAAATGGGTGCACAAATCATTTTGGGCAACACCTTCCATTTGTGGATGCGCCCGGGGCTGGACATCATGCAAGGCTTTGGCGGCTTGCACCAGTTCGAGAAATGGGACAAACCGATCCTGACCGACTCGGGTGGTTTTCAAGTCTGGTCGCTGGGCCAAATGCGCAAGATCACCGAAGAGGGCGTGACCTTTGCGTCGCCCGTGAACGGCGACAAACTGTTCATGTCGCCCGAGGTCAGCATGCAGATCCAGACCATCTTGAACTCTGACATCGTGATGCAGCTCGACGAGTGCACGCCTTACGAGACCAAGGGGCATCTGACCACAGAGCTTGAGGCGCGCAAGTCGATGGAGATGAGCCGCCGCTGGGCCGTGCGCTCCAAAGACGAATTTGCGCGATTGGAAAATCCCAATGCGCTGTTTGGCATCGTGCAAGGCGGTATGTTTGAAAACCTGCGCCAAGAATCTCTTGAGGCGCTGGTGGAGATGGACTTTCCGGGTTATGCCGTGGGCGGCGTGAGCGTGGGCGAGCCGAAAGACCTGATGCTGCAAATCATGGCGCACACGCCTCACCGCCTACCCGCACACAAGCCGCGCTACCTGATGGGCGTGGGCACCCCCGAAGACTTGGTGCAAGGCGTGGCCGATGGCGTGGACATGTTCGACTGCGTGATGCCCACCCGCAACGCCCGCAACGGCACGGTGTTCACCCGCTTTGGCGACCTGAAGCTGCGCAACGCACGCCACAAAAATGACCCGCAACCGCTGGACACGACCTGCACCTGCTATGCCTGTGCTGGAAATCCTGTGGACGCAGCCCCGGGTTCCGGGGGTGTGTCTTGGGACCTAGGTGGGCGTGGCGGCTTCAGTCGCGCCTACCTGCACCACCTGGACCGCTGCGGCGAAATGCTTGGCCCCATGTTGACCACCATCCACAACCTGCACTACTACCTGAACCTGATGCGCGAAGTGCGCGAAGCGCTGGACGCGGGGCAGTTCGCGCAGTTCCGGGCGCAGTTCAAGACGGATCGGGCGCGGGGCGTCTGAGAAATTTATCCTTTAAATCAGGGAATGAACCTCTAGATTTGCAAGGATTTCTTAACAGCTTGGGACTTCATCGGTCGTGAATACCGTCAACACCCCGGTGTAGCCATACAACTGGTTGTGGGCGATCTCGCCTGCCGCAAAAAAGCCCACCAGAGGCACATCGCCCAAAGCGTGCCGGATAATTTGCAGCTCGGCGCTGGGGCCACCAAAATGCGGGCCACCCCGCCCGGTGCAACTCACGTACACCGCACCCGCGATGCGCTGCCCGGCTTGGGGCAGCGTGGGCACCGGGTCGTCGCTCAGGGCATTGATGGCTTCGATCGACAGCATTTCAGGTTCCAGCGCTTCGCGGATTTCTGCGCATACCCTCACCAAATCGGCGCGGGCCGCTTGGACATCGCGGCGGCAAAACGTCATCAGCATGCCGGGCTCTAAGTGCTCGGCAATGGCCACCCCCTGGCGCAAAGGGTCTAGGCCAATAATGTGGCGCACCCGCACATCGCTGCCCAAGTTGCCCGCTCGGCCCACGCCAGACTGGCCGGGGGCACTCAAACCGACCAAGGTGGCGCGAACGACTGCAATGGCTTTTTGCGGTTCGCTCAGACTGATGTTCAAATCGGCCAGCATCACATCCAATGCAGGCTCGTCCGCCAACTTCAGCAACACATGGCCTTCGGCCTCGGTGATCTCTCGCTCGGGCGCCACAGGCTGGCAGCCTTGCGTGACGCGTGACAACAAGGCCACGTCAGGGGAGAATGCCACGCCGCTCAAACCACCTTCCAGTACGCCGCCATGCACCTCTGGTCCACCGGCGTCTTCGGCCCGCACGGCAAACTGCACTCTGCGTGTCCGGCTGGCACTCAGGCCCCCAAACAAATAGCCTTGTTGCGTGCGCTCAGCCACTTCACCGATCAACTCGGCCAGGTCAGGCGTTTGCGGGTCGGCATGCACCAAGGCGGCATCGGCCCAATCTGCAGGCAACGGCGACACCCCAGAAAACACCCGGTACTGCGCGGGTGTCAGATCGCACAGCATGAGCGCCATGGCGGGCTCGTCAAAGTACTCGGCGTTGTTCACCGCCACGCCAATGCCCACTGTGCCAGCCCAGTCGGGCACCTCGGGCAAAGCCTGGCGCAGGTGATCAAGCAACGCTTGGGCATCGGCCGCGTAATGGTCGGTAATGTAAAGCAACCCCAGACGGGGCTGGCTGGCGTAATCGGGCAAACCCATTTGGGCGCGCAACTGCGCCAGCACCAGGCCAGCCGCCATGCGCCACTGCGGATGGGTGGCGTGACCGCAGGGAAAAAGCTTCATGGCGTTTTGCGCCGAGAGACCGCCTTGCGGGGGGTGGATTTTGCGGTCGGTTTGGTTTTGACGGTGGTGGGTTTTTTGGTTACGGTGGATTTTTTCCGGCCTGCTGCCGTGCTGGCACCCTTGGCCGTCATGCCCGTCTTCATGGCTTCGGCTGCCACATCTTTGACAGCGGCGGCTGCAATGTTTTGAAACTGTTGGGTCAATGCACCCCACCACTGCATGGGATCCACAGCAGGCTTGACTGAAGATGCGTCAGAAGATGGGGGTTCTGACCGAGCGGGTTCTGGCTGAGCAGGTTCTGGCACTGGTGCGGCTTTAGGCGCAAAGGGTTGAGGTGCAGCTGCCTGCGGCTCAGCTGCAGGGGCTTTGGCGGTGAAGGCCTTGGCCAGATCGGCCATGCTCACATTCATGGTCTGCAAGGTAGACAGCGTCATCTTTTGCACCTCCATGGCCTGAATCGTGGCCTTGAGCGCGGTGGTGTTTTGCTCCAGCCAGAACAGCACCGACTTGAGCTCCTGGATGCGCTTATCGATGTCTTCGATGCTGAGCGTGGGCGCCACCCAATTGCCCATGCCAGGCATGCCTGCAGCAGCAGAGGGCTGGGCTTGCGATGCGGTTTTGGACAGGTTTTGCAAGAAGTCAAAACCTGGTACGAATTGGCCGAAGCCGAAAGCCGATGTGTCGCTCATGGTGTCTCCTGAAGAAGGACATGTTAAAGCTTACCTCAAGCCACTTTCAGCGCCCATCGGGGCTCTCAGAAGCGCCACCAGGCATCACTGGGCTTTGGCGGCCGATGGCTCTAGAGCAACCTTATTAAAAACCTGCTCGGCGACAGCGCCCTTTCAACCGGTCCGTGCCACTCTCGCTCTGCCGAGCATCGCATGCAACAAAACATTGCACCCCGCAGCGATATCTGCGGGCTGGGCATCTTCAATTTCGTTGTGGCTGATGCCGTCTTTGCAGGGGATGAAAATCATGCCACTCGGGGCCAAACGGGCCGTGTAGATGGCATCGTGCCCGGCGCCTGAGACCACCGGCATTTGGCTGTAGCCCAAGTGGGCAGCTGCGGCAGACACCGCATCTACACACTCCGGATGGAAGGGTTGCGCCGGGAAACTCGACACCAGGGTCAGTTCTATGCGCAGGCCTGTGCTGCCCTGCAAACTTTGAGCCAGGGCTTTGATTTCATCGGCCATGGCCTCCACCCCGGCGTCGGTGTTGTTGCGCAGGTCGATGCTGAACTTGACCCGCCCCGGAATCACGTTGCGGCTGTTGGGGTGCACATGCACCATGCCCACCGTGCCACGGGCATGCGGGGCGTACTTGTGGGCCGTGCTCACCACGGCTTGCATCAAGTGCGTGGCCACTTGCAGGGCATCTTGGCGCAGGGCCATGGGGGTGGGGCCCGCATGGGCCTCCATGCCTGTGACGATACAGTCAAACCATCGAATGCCCAAAGAACCACTGACCACGCCAATCGTCACATCTGCGTCTTCGAGTACTGGGCCTTGTTCGATGTGCGTCTCGAAGTACGCCCCAATGGGGTGCTGGCCGGGCACTTCGGTGCCGACATAGCCAATCCGCTGTAACTCCTCGAGCACGGTTTTACCCTCTTGGTCTTGGGCTTTGTAGGCGTGTTCCAGAGAAAACGCACCCGCAAAAACGCCCGAGCCCATCATCACCGGCACAAAGCGCGAGCCTTCTTCATTGGTCCAAAAAGCCACCTCGATGGGCGCCTCAGTTTCGAT
>CAJBLW010000538.1 GCA_903953985.1 uncultured Burkholderiales bacterium | reverse complement strand
TTTTCCAAGCCCATGATGGCGCTGTACGAAGACCAGATCCGTGAACTTTGTGTGGGCATCCTCGACCAGGCGCTGGCGCTAGGTGAGTTTGACGCCACGCACCAGATCGCCCGCCAGCTGCCCATGCGCATGCTCGGGCGCATCGCGGGCCTGCCCGAAGAAGACCTGGACTGGCTGGTAGACAAGGGCGACGCGCTCATGGCCAACACCGACAGTGATTTCACCACCCATGTGGTCGACAAGATGGACACCGATGCCTACCGCTTCATGCCGTTTCGCTCGCCCGCCGGGGCCGACCTGTTCGACTATGCGGCCCAGCTGATGGAACGCAAGCGCACAGCGGGTGACACCAGTGGCGTGCTGCACCTGATCACCCAGCCCGATGCGCAGGGCAATGTGATCAGTGGCACCGAATTTCGCAATTTCTTTTGTCTGCTGGTGGCCGCGGGCAACGACACCACGCGCTATTCCATCGCTGCCGCTTTGCACGCGCTGGCCAATCAGCCCGGCTTGATGGCCCAGCTCAAGGCGGTGCAGGGCGAGGCCGCCTGGGAGGGCGTGGCCGACGAGTTCATCCGCTGGGCCTCGCCCGCCACGCACTTTCGCCGCACTGCGACCGAGGACTTCGAGTACCACGGCAAGGCAGTGAAGGCGGGCGACAAGGTGCTGCTCTGGTTCATCTCGGGCAACCGTGACGAGCGGGCCTTTGACCGGCCGTTCACCGTTGACCTGAGCCGTGGCGTGAACCGCCACCTGGCGTTCGGGCAGGGTGGTGCGCATGCCTGTTTGGGCATGTGGCTGGCCCGGCTGGAGTTGCGGGTTTTGATGCAAGAGCTGATCAAGCGGGTCGACCGCATCGAGCAAACGGGTGAGCACGCCTTTTTGCGATCCAACTTTGTCTCCGGTATCAAACGCTTACCCGTGCGCATGCACCTGATCTGAAAGGAACCACCATGTCAAATGTTCAAGAACGCCTGCGGGTGCTTTTTTGTGACCACCTGGCCATTGCCCGGGGCAAATACGTCACGCTCAAACCCGGTCAGGGCGGCGGTGCCCGTTTTTGTCGGGGCACTTTTGGCGTCACTTACGAAAAAGAGCTGATCCCGGCCCCGGGCGCGATGGTCATGGAAGGCCTGCCCGACATGGAGGCGGCCTACACCGCCGAAGACATCCGCCCGGGCTGGCAGCCGTTCACCCAAGTGGCCATTGGCGACCTCAAAGCCAACGATGGCACGCCCCTGCCCATGTGCGGGCGCAGTGCCTTGAAGCGCGCCGTGGCCGACTGGCAGGCCATGGGGTACGAGCCGATGGTGGGCATTGAACTGGAAGCCTTTGCCTTTCAGATCGAGCCCGATGGCTCGCTCAAACCCTACGACACCCCTGCGGCCCATGTGTATTCCACAGGCCCATTCTCCGACCCAAGGGGCTTCACCGACGCCCTGTGGGAAAAGGCCACGGCAGCGGGCTTTCGCATCGACAGCATGAACACCGAATACGACGCGCCGCAGTTCGAGTTCACGCTCACCTACGACCGCGCCGTGAAGGCGGTGGACGACATCTTTTTGTTCCGCCTGCTGGCACGCGAAGTCGCTTTTCAGCACGGCATTGTGCTGACCTTCATGCCCAAGCCCATCCTCACGGTAGGGGGCAGCGGGGTGCACATCAACTTCAGCCTGCGTGACAACCAAGGCCACAATGCGATCTCGGGCGGGCACGATGCTGGCCAGTTCAACGCGCTCACGCTGGGCTGCACCGCCGGGCTGATGCACCACCACCAAGCGCTGGCGGGTCTGCTGGCCCCCAGTACCAACTCTTACCAACGTTTGCAACCGGCCAGCCTCTCGGGCTTTTGGCAAAACTGGGCGGTGGACCACCGGGGCGTCACGGTGCGTCTGTCGGCAGAAAGCGGTCCGGGCGCACGCATCGAGCACCGCATGGGCGACGCTGCCGCCAACCCTTACACCCACACCGCCGCCGTGCTGCAGGCCGCCCGTTTGGGCGTGGCCAATGCTTACAAGCTGCAGCCCGCCGAAACCGGTGACTGCCTCGAAAACAAGGACGCCACCCACAGCGTGCCCGACACTTTGGGCGGTGCCTTGGATGCGCTCGAAGCCGACACCGCCCTGACCCAGGCGCTGGGCGAAGGCTTGGTGGCCAACCATGTGGGCATCAAGCGCCACGAGATTGAGCGCACTGCAGGCTTGGAAGGCGATGCGCTGCGCGATTACTACATCCGATTCATCTGATTTGAAAGAACCCAACCCATGCCCCAAGTGCACTGGATCATGAGCAACGGCGACCGCGTGAGCGATGACGTGAACGACGGCACCAACCTGATGGACGCCGCCCAGATGAACGGCATCCCTGGCGTGGCGGGCGAATGCGGCGGCTGCCTGTCATGTGCCACTTGCCATGTCTATGTGGATGAAGCCTGGCTGGCCGCTTGCCCGACCATGGATGAAGTGGAAAATGCCATGCTGGACATCGTCATCTCGCCACGCCAGGCGGGCAGCCGCCTGAGTTGCCAGCTTGTCGCCTCTGCTGCGCTGGACGGCATCGTGCTGCATGTGCCGGATTGAAAGCCAACCATGAAACAAGAACACATCGACGCGCTGCGTCACCTGCCCATTGCACACCAAGGCCTTCTGATCGATGGTCAGTGGCTGCCTGCAGCATCTGGCCGAACTTTGCCTGTGGTCTCACCCATCGACGGGCAGACCTTGTGCAGCATCGCTGCTGCCGGAGCCGTGGATGTCGACCACGCTGTGCAGGCGGCTCGCCGCGCTTTTGAACAGGGCGTGTGGTCGCGCATGGCACCAGCCGAGCGCAAGAAGGTGTTGCACCGCATTGCCGACCGCATCGAAGCCCACCATGCCGAGCTGGCGGTGCTGGGCGTGCGCGACAACGGCACCGAAATCGCCATGGCCTGGAAGGCCGAGCCGGGCAGCGCGGCGGGCACCTTCCGCTACTACGCCGAGTGCGTCGACAAGATCAACGGCGAGATCGCCCCCACGCCAGAAGGCACGTTGGGGCTGATCCACAAGGAGGCGGTCGGCGTGGTCGGGGCCATCGTGCCGTGGAACTTTCCGCTGATGATTGGTGCCTGGAAGATCGCTCCGGCCCTGGCGGCGGGCAATTCGGTGGTGCTCAAACCGTCCGAAGACGCCTCGCTGTCTTTGTTGCGTTTGGCGCAGCTGTGCATCGACGCGGGCTTGCCCCCGGGCGTGCTGAACGTGGTCACCGGTACTGGCGCAGAGGCGGGCGAGGCACTGGCGCGGCACATGGATGTGGACATCCTGACCTTCACTGGCTCCGGCCCGGTGGGGCGCCTCTTGCTCAAGGCCTCGGCCGAGTCCAACCTGAAGAGGGTGTACCTGGAGCTGGGCGGCAAGTCGCCCAATGTGGTCTTCGGTGATGCGCCCGATCTGGCGCAGGCGGCCAAAGTCTCGGCCATGGGCATCTTCCGCAACAGCGGTCAGGTGTGCGTGGCGGGCTCGCGGCTTTTGGTGCAACGTTCGGTGCACGACGAGTTTGTAGATCGCCTGCAAAACATCGCAGCCAGCTTGCGCGTGGGTGACCCGCTGGATGTGACGATGGACATTGGCGCTGTCAGCAGCGCCCGCCAGCTGTCCCGCAACCAGAGCATGCTGGCCCGAGCTTTAGAGCAAGGTGCTCGACTGCGCACCGGCGGGCAGGTGATTGCGCCCGTGCCCGGTGGCCAGTACATGAGCCCTGCCGTGCTGGATGGCGTTCAGCCCGAGATGGAGATTGCGCGGCAGGAAGTCTTTGGCCCGGTGCTGGCCGTGATGCCGTTTGACGACGAAGCCCATGCTGTGCGCTTGGCCAATGGCACCGAATACGGTCTGGCCGCTGGCGTGTGGACCGGCAACCTTTCGCGAGCGCATCGCATGGTGCGTGCCATCAAAGCCGGGCTGGTGCACGTGAACACCTATGGCGGCCCCGACATCACCGTGCCTCTGGGCGGCGTGCGTCAATCGGGCAATGGGCACGACAAGTCGATGCATGCCATGGACAAATACCTGGACCTGAAAACGGCCTGGATTCAGCTTTGAACAAACCATGGGACATCAATGAATAACGACCAACTCAAGGCCGACAATGCGCAATACCTGTGGCACCCCATGGCCCACCCGGGGGCGATGAAAAAGTCAACGCCCGACATCATTGCCAAAGGCGAGGGCTGCTGGATCTGGGACGTGGACGGCCACAAGATGCTTGACGGCGTGGGCGGCCTTTGGGCTTGCAACCTGGGCCACAGCAACAAACCCGTGCGCGACGCCATCGTGGCGCAGATGGACGAGCTGCCGTTTTACAACGTGTTCCGCGGCACCACCCATGTGCGGGCCATCGAGTTGTCCAAGCGCTTGGTGCAGATGATGCAGCCCGAAGACGTGGCCACGGTGATGTTTTCCAACGGTGGCTCGGACGCGGTGGAAGGCGCTTTGAAGGTCGCTCGTCAGTACTGGAAGCTCAAAGGCCAAGCCGACCGCTTCAAGTTCATCAGCCTGCGCCAGGGCTACCACGGCGTGCACTTTGGTGGCATGAGCGTGAACGGCAACACCAATTTCCGCCGCGCCTATGAGCCGCTGCTGCCCGGGTGCTTTCACATCGACACACCCTGGGCGTACCACAACCCCTACACCGATGACCCGATCCGCTTGGGCGAAATTTGTGCCGAGCTGCTGGAGCGCGAAATCGTGTTCCAGGGGCCGGACACGGTTGCGGCCTTCATTGCCGAGCCGGTGCAGGGCGCGGGCGGGGTGATCGTGCCGCCCCCCAATTACTGGCCGCTGGTGCGCCAGATTTGCGACAAATACGGCGTGCTCTTGATCGCCGACGAGGTGGTGACCGGCTTTGGCCGCAGCGGTGAGCTTTTTGGCACACGCCTGTGGGGTGTGAATGCCGACATGTGGTGCCTGGCCAAGGGCATTTCTTCGGGCTACATCCCGCTGGGGGCCACGGCCATCAACCACCGCATTGCCGACGTGTTTGACGCCGACACCACGGGCACGGCCTCGGTCTCGCATGGCTACACCTACAGCGCGCACCCGGTGGCAGCGGCGGCGGCGCTCGCCACGCTCGACCAGATCGAGGCGCTGGACGTTACGGGCAACGCAGCCCGCGTGGGCGCGCACCTGCAGACCCGCTTGCGCAAGCTGGTGGACACCTGCAGCTTTGTGGGCGATGTGCGCGGTGTGGGCCTGATGCTGGGCATCGAGATGGTGAGCGACAAGGCCAAGCGCACGCCCATGACCCGCAGCAGCGACATTCCGGCGCGGGTGGCCAAGGCAGCTTACAAGGCGGGCCTGATGGTGCGCATTTCGGGCCCCAACCTGATCCTGTCACCCCCGCTGGTCATCACCCTGCAGGAGGTCGACTTCATGTGCGACGTGCTCGAAGGCGCCTTTGCTGACGTGCAGGAGGGCCGCGCATGAAGAGCCCCGTCATCCTGATCGTCGGCACCGTGGACACCAAGAGCGACGAGATCGGCTTCATGCGCGAGCAGGTGCAGGCCGCTGGCGGGCAGGCGCTGATCATGGACGTGGGGGTGCTGGCCAAAGGCCGGGTGATCCCGGACATTGCCAACACCGATGTGGCTGCGGCTGCGGGCGTGACGCTGCAGCAGGTGATGGACAGCGGCGATGAAAACAGCGCCATGGCCTTGATGGCCCTGGGCGCAAGTCGCTTGGCGGTGCAATTGCAGAGCACGGGCCGCATGGACGGCTTGCTGGTGCTGGGCGGCACCATGGGCA
>CAJBLW010000537.1 GCA_903953985.1 uncultured Burkholderiales bacterium | reverse complement strand
GTGGGTGGGCTTGTTCATCATCACCAACATTTTTGCTTTCGTTTACCTGGCCATGTACCCGGGCGCAGGCAGCTTCTCAGGCAAATTTGGCTGGTCTTCAGCGGGTCAGTACGAGGCCGAAGTGGCCAAAGGCAATGCCGAAGTGGCACCGCTCTATGCCAAGTTTTCGGGTATGCCGCCCGAACAGGTGTCCAAGGACCCCCAGGCCCTGGCCATTGGCGACCGTCTGTTCATGAACAACTGTGCCCAGTGCCACGGCTCTGACGCACGCGGCAGCAAAGGCTTCCCTAACTTGGCCGACGCGGACTGGTTGTACGGCGGCACGCCCGACGCGATCAAAACCACCTTGGTGCAAGGCCGCGCCGGCAACATGCCGCCCATGGCCGCGGCAGTGGGCACGCCCGAAGACGTGCGCAACGTGGCGCACTACGTGCTGAGCCTGTCGGGCAGCCCGCACGACTCCTTGCGTGCATCGCTGGGCAAATCGAAGTTCGGCGCCTGTGCAGCTTGCCACGGCATGGACGGCAAAGGCAACCATGCCATGGGCGCGCCCAACCTGACCGACGACATCTGGTTGCACGGCTGGGGTGAGAACGCCATCGTGAGCATCATCAACAACGGCAAGCTCAACCAGATGCCGGCACAGGCGGCCAAGCTGACCGAGGGCCAAATCCATGTGCTCGCTTCGTATGTCTGGGGTCTGTCCAACAACGCTGTGGCCAGCGCTGCAGTAAGTCCTGCCAAGTGATGTCAACCCCCTGCAGCAGGCTGGACTTGCTGCAGGATTTGAACCAAGGTCTGCGTTTTGTCCACCCCCGATGATCGTCCCTCTCGCAGTGTGATCCCGATTACCCCCGTCCCGGCCGAGGGCGATGTGGAATTGGTGTCGCTGTACCAAGCGCACCAAAAAATCTACCCCCGCAGTGTTCAGGGCGTGTTTGCCCAATGGCGCTGGTTGACAGTGATCATCACGCAAGTGGTCTTCTATGGTTTACCCTGGCTGGAGTGGGGTCAGCGCCAGGCGGTTTTGTTTGATTTAGGTGCGCGCCGTTTTTACATATTCGGCCTGGTGTTGTACCCGCAGGACTTCATTTACCTGACGGCCTTGCTGGTCATCTCGGCGCTTTCGCTGTTTTTGTTCACGGCAGTCGCCGGGCGTTTGTGGTGCGGCTTTGCCTGCCCGCAAACCGTTTACACCGAAATTTTCATCTGGATCGAACGCCAGTTCGAAGGCGACCGATCGGCCCGCATGCGCCTGGACGATGCGCCGATGAGCCTGAACAAGGCGTGGCGCAAAACCGGCAAACAACTGGCCTGGATCGTGTTGTCGCTTTGGACAGGTTTCAGCTTCGTTGGCTACTTCACGCCGATCCGCGAATTGACGGCATCGATCTTGTCGCTGGGTTTTGGCCCTTGGGAAATTTTCTGGATCCTGTTTTACAGCCTGGCCACCTATGGCAACGCGGGCTTCATGCGCGAGCAGGTGTGCAAATACATGTGCCCCTATGCGCGTTTTCAGAGCGCCATGTTCGACAAGGACACCCTGATCGTCACCTACGACGAGGCGCGGGGTGAGCCGCGGGGTGCGCGCTCCAAAAAAACAGATCTCAAGGCACTGGGCTTGGGCGCTTGTGTGGACTGCACCTTGTGTGTGCAGGTCTGCCCTACCGGCATCGACATCCGCAAAGGCTTGCAGTACGAATGCATCGGCTGCGGCGCTTGTGTGGACGTGTGCGACAACGTGATGGACAAGGTCGGTTACGAGCGCGGCCTGATCAAGTTTTCGACGCAAAATGCCATGGACAAGGGCTGGAGTTGGGCGCAAACCGTGCGCCACATTTTCCGCCCTCGTG
>CAJBLW010000536.1 GCA_903953985.1 uncultured Burkholderiales bacterium | reverse complement strand
GCCAGCCTTGGCCACCAGAGGGGCCGCCTGCAGCTTGTTTGCCCATATTGGAGGCGATGCGCAGCGCAAAGCACTTCTTGCCCAGCAGCGCGTTGCCGCCGTAGCCCGAACCATAAGACCAGATTTCGCGGGTCTCGGGGTAGTGCACGATGTATTTGGTGGTGGGGTTGCAAGGCCAAGATGTGGTGTCCTTTTCACCTGCGGCCAACGGCGCGCCCACACTGTGCATGCAGGGCACGAACTCGCCATCGGTGCCCAGCACGTCGAAAACCGCTTTGCCCATGCGGGTCATGATTTTCTGGTTGACGGCCACGTAGGCGCTGTCGCTGAGTTCAATGCCGATGTGGCTGATGTGCGAGCCCAGCGGGCCCATCGAGAAAGGCACCACGTACATAGTGCGGCCCGCCATACAGCCGTCAAACAGCGGGTTCAAGGTGGCGCGCATCTGCGCCGGTTCCATCCAGTTGTTGGTCGGACCTGCGTCTTCTTTTTGGGCCGAGCAGATGTAGGTGCGGTCTTCCACACGGGCCACGTCCGACGGGTCGGAGCAGGCCAGGAATGAGTTGGCGCGCTTGGCGGGGTTGAGCTTTTTGAAGGTGCCCGCAGCGACCAGTTCGGCGCACAAGCGGTCGTATTCTTCTTGGGAGCCGTCGCACCAGTAAATGTTGGCGGGCTTGCACAGGGCGGCCATTTCGGCGACCCAGGCGATCAGTTTGGCGTTCTTGACGTAATTGGGCGTATTGAGGGCCAGGCCCTGCATCACGGGTGAGTTCATGGGAAATGCTCCAAGTTTAAAAATCGTTTTTTCAAAACCTCTGCGCAGGGGCTTTGAAAAAACGGCTGTGGGGCTGAGATACTGAAGGCTTTCGTCGCTTGGAAAAGCGGCTGTAACGGTGTTGTAACCAGCGGGCCTCGATTTTAGGGAGACTGCCTGTTTCGTGCCTGTCAGCTGGGCTGAAAACCTCTTTAAAACTATGCAAAATAAGCATGACGTTATGTGGAAAGCTGTGGAGGCCGGTTTCAAGCCCCTTTGGCGTTCTGGGCTGCTGGCGGTTTTGGCGGTTTTAGCGGTATCGTGGTTCGTCCCTTGGGCGGCACAGGCACAAAGCCCGACCCGCATCAAAATCGCTGCTGCCAGCAACCTGAAGTTTGTGATGGCTGACTTGACAAGCCAATACCGACAACAAACCGGCGTTCAGGTCGATGTAAATCTGGGTGCATCAGGCAACTTGGCGCGGCAAATTTTGCAGGGTTTGCCTGTCGAGCAATTCATTTCGGCCGACGAGGTTTGGGTGGCCGAACTGGCTAAAACTGGACATACCGTGGACACCGGGCAGCGCTACGCCACGGGTCGTTTGGCGCTGATCGTGCCTAAAAATTCAGCACTGCCGCTGGCCCAAGGTTTGGCGGCGGTGGTGCGTTCGATGAAGCCAGGCGACAAATTCGCCATCGCCAACCCGGCGCTGGCCCCTTATGGCGTGGCGGCCGTCGAGGCTTTGCAGCGTGCAGGCGTCGGGCCTTTACCGGCGAAACACAAGGTTTTGGGCGACAACATCGGCCAAGCCACCCAGTTTGTGGCCACGGGCGCAGCGCAGGCGGGCATCACCGCTTTGGCGCTGGTCCAAGCCCCCGAAATCGCCAGCAACTTGCAGGTCTATGCTTTGCCCACTGACTTGCACTTCCCCCTGCACCAGCGCATGGTGCTGCTCAAAGGCGCGGGTGCGGCGGCGGCAGACTGGCACCGGTTTTTGCTCAGCCCGCCCGCGCAGGCGGTGTTTGTGCGCCACGGTTACGCCTTGCCGCAATAATCCAGCCCACCACCCCACATTTCAGCTCAGCCTTCAAAACTCACTCCATGGATTGGTCTGCTCTTCACGTTTCGCTGACCTTGGCCGCCCTGACCACCTTGGCGCTGCTGCCATTGGGTCTGGCGCTGGCCCGCTGGCTTGCCGTGACCGCTTGGGCTGGGCGGCCGGTGGTGGAGGCGTTGCTTCTGCTGCCCTTGCTGCTGCCCCCCACAGTGATCGGGTTTTACTTTTTGGTGGCCTTTGGCCAGGGCAGTGCCTTGGGTGCGTGGCTGGCGGCATCGGGCATTCGGTTGGTGTTCACCCTGGAGGGCTTGCTGCTGGTGAGCGTGCTGGTCAATTTGCCTTTCATGGTGCAACCGATTCAGCGGGCGTTTGCCGCCGTCCCCAACAGCCTGCGAGAAGCCGCCTGGGTCTCGGGCTTGTCCACTTGGCAAACTTTTTGGCGCATCGAGCTGCCGCTGGCCTGGCCCGGTTTGCTGGCCGGCATGGCGCTCACGGTGGCGCACACGCTGGGCGAGTTTGGCGTGGTGCTCATGGTGGGCGGCAACATCGAGGGCGAGACCCGCACCCTGTCGGTATCGCTCTACGACAAGGTGCAGGGCATGGACTTGCAGTCGGCCCATGTGATGGCGCTGGCGCTGGTGGGTGTGTCCTTGCTGGCGCTGAGCCTGGTGCTGGCCTTTGATCGGGTGGGCCAACGAGGCCGCGCCTTGCAGGAGCGTTGATGCAAGGCTTGCAGGTGCAATTGCGCTCGATCAGCCCGATTCGGCTGGAGGCCGAATTTGACTGCGACGCGGGCGAGTTGGTAGCGCTTGTCGGGCCGTCGGGCAGTGGGAAAACCAGCATGCTGCGCGCCATTGCTGGGCTCTGGACGCCCGCCGATGTGCAAGGCCACATTCGGGTGGCGGACCAGACTTGGCTGGACACGGCGAAGGGTGTGCAGCTGAGCCCCCAGCAGCGCCGGG
>CAJBLW010000535.1 GCA_903953985.1 uncultured Burkholderiales bacterium | reverse complement strand
GATGCGAAACCAGGATTTGGGCAAAGGAAAAATAGAAACTGGTTTCAATGACGTGTCCTGATGGTCTGATTTTTCAAATATGAGTGCCAGTGTATCTAAATAAAAAAAGTCACGCAAGAACAATAACTTACGTGACTTTTATAAAGCAATTAATTACTTAATATGTATTCATTTTATCCTTGCGCAGCGACGCGATCGGCTTTGCTCTGCAATTTATTCAATGCACTCAGGTAAGCCTTGGCCGAAGCCACCACGATGTCTGGATCGGACCCGACACCATTGACCACCCTCCCGCTGTTTTGCAACCGGACGGTCACTTCCCCCTGACTTTCGGTGGAGCCACTGATGGCGTTGACCGAATACAGCACCATTTCCGCGCCACTTTTGACATACGACTCGATCGCCTTGAGAGAGGCATCCACCGGGCCATTGCCATCTGACTCGGTGCTCACTTCCTTGCCCTGCACGGTGAAGACCACGGCCGCATGCGGGCGCTCGCCGGTTTCGCTGTGCTGAGACATCGAGACAAAGCCGTACTGCTCTTTTTCAGTGCTCACGCTTTCGTCACTGACCAAAGCCAAGATATCCTCGTCAAAAATCTCGCTCTTGCGATCAGCCAACTCTTTGAACTTGGCAAAAGCGTTGTTGATTTCGGTTTCACTGTCCAGGGTCACGCCCAAATCTTGCAAACGTTGTTTGAACGCGTTGCGGCCGCTGAGTTTGCCCAACACGATTTTGTTGTTGGACCAGCCCACATCTTCCGCACGCATGATTTCGTAGGTATCGCGGGCCTTGAGTACGCCATCTTGGTGGATGCCCGAGGCGTGGGCAAAAGCGTTCGCCCCCACCACCGCTTTGTTGGGCTGGACCACAAAACCGGTGGTTTGACTGACCATGCGGCTGGCGGCCAAGATGTGGCTCGCATCGATGCCCACATCCAGACCAAAATAGTCACGGCGCGTCTTCACTGCCATGACCACTTCTTCCAGCGAGCAATTGCCTGCGCGCTCACCCAGCCCGTTGATGGTGCACTCGACCTGGCGTGCCCCGCCGATCTTCACTCCGGCCAGCGAATTGGCCACCGCCATGCCCAAGTCATTGTGGCAATGCACAGACCAAATCGCTTTGTCGGAGTTGGGGATGCGCTCGCGCAAAGTGCGGATGAACTCACCATAGAGCTCGGGCACCGCGTAACCCACCGTGTCGGGCACGTTGATGGTGCTGGCCCCCTCAGCAATCACGGCCTCCAGGATGCGGCACAGGAAATCCATGTCACTGCGGTAACCATCTTCCGGACTGAACTCGACATCGCTCACCAGGTTGCGGGCAAAGCGCACCGACTGCTTGGCTTGTTCAAACACCTGGTCGGGTGTCATGCGCAGCTTCTTTTCCATGTGCAAGGGCGAAGTGGCAATAAAGGTGTGGATACGTCCGTTGTTGGCCCCTTTGAGGGCCTCGGCGGCGCGAGAGATGTCGCGGTCATTGGCACGCGACAAAGAGCAAATGGTGGAATCCTTGATCGCATCAGCAATGGCTTTCACCGCCTCAAAGTCGCCATTGGAGCTGGCCGCAAAACCGGCTTCGATCACGTCCACACGCAGACGCTCCAGTTGGCGGGCAATGCGCAGCTTCTCATCGCGGGTCATGGAGGCGCCGGGCGATTGCTCACCGTCTCGCAAGGTGGTGTCGAAAATAATCAGTTTGTCAGCCATGTTTACTCCTGGTCAAAAACCCGCAAGTCCAAGCAAAAAATGCAAAAGGCCCGTTGCGGATGGCATACGGGCCTTTTGGGAAAATGTTTGCGTGCGCTACACATCCCGCCCGTGGGGCGCTAGCAGTAGTGCAAACAAAGAAAATCTCATACAAATACTTTAGCACAGTTCAAAAACCGAACTGTCGTGCAGTTGACATCACTGATGCAAACCCCGCTCATCGGGCTCATCGGTGGAGGTGCTGATCATGCTGGTGGGCTGCCCCTTGGCCTTGCGCCAAACATAAATCACGTAACCACTCAAACCATAAGCCACAAACGAACCAAACAAGACTGTGGGCGGATCGATGTTCACGGCGGCAATGCCCAAGGCCACCAGAACCAGCGTAGCAAAAGGCACGCTTTTTTTCATGTGCATATCCTTGAAACTGTAAAACGGCACATTGGTCACCATGGTCAAACCTGCGAATAGGCAGACAGCAAACATGCCCCAGGACACGGCTTTGGCGGGCACGGCGTTTTCAAACATGATCCAGACAAAACCCATCACCAAGGCCGCAGCCGCAGGAGAGGGCAGGCCCTGAAAATAACGCTTGTCGACCACGCCCGTGTTGACGTTGAAGCGCGCCAGGCGCAACGCCGCGCATGCACAGTAAACAAAGGCCGCAATCCAACCCCAACGGCCCAGTTCCTTGAGCGTCCAGACATAAGCGATCAGCGCGGGTGCCGCGCCAAAGGACACCATGTCCGACAGCGAATCCATTTGCTCACCAAAGGCGCTTTGCGTGTTGGTCATGCGGGCCACTCGGCCGTCCAAGCTGTCGAGCACCATGGCGCTGAAGATACCCACTGTGGCCAGGTCAAAACGGCCATTGATGGCCATCACGATGGCATAAAAACCAGCAAACAATGCAGCCAATGTGATCATGTTGGGCAACATGTAGATGCCCTTAGAGGGTTTGCGCACCGGTGCAGCGGCTTCGGCGTCTTCGACTTTGTCGTTGGTTTTGTTCATCGTCCGTTCCTGTTGGAGCTTTTTCTGGATCCATCCCGTGTCAACGGAGTTTAAGGCAGTCCGATCGCCCAAGAAAAAGGCCACCCAAGTGGCCTTTTCCAATTTTGCCCAAGGGCACGATCAGTTGCGGGTCTTGTCAACCAGCTTGTTCTTGGCGATCCAAGGCATCATGGCACGCAATTGGGCGCCCACGACTTCGATGGAGTGCTCAGAAGTCAAGCGACGACGCGCAGTCATGCTTGGGTAGTTGGTGCGTCCTTCCAAGATGAACATCTTGGCGTATTCACCCGTCTGGATCCGCTTCAAGGCATTGCGCATGGCGACGCGTGACTGCTCGTTGATGATTTCAGGACCGGTCACGTACTCGCCGTACTCGGCGTTGTTCGAGATCGAGTAGTTCATGTTGCCGATGCCGCCTTCGTAGATCAGGTCCACGATCAGCTTGAGTTCATGCAAGCACTCGAAGTAGGCCATTTCTGGCGCATAACCGGCTTCCACCAAAGTCTCGTAACCCATCTTGATCAGCTCCACCGCACCACCGCACAGAACAGCCTGTTCGCCGAACAAGTCGGTTTCGGTCTCTTCTTTGAAGTTGGTCTCGATGATGCCGGCCTTGCCGCCGCCGTTTGCCATGGCATAACTGAGGGCCATCGCACGGGCCTTGCCGCTCTTGTCCTGGTGAATCGCGACCAGGTGGGGCACGCCGCCGCCTTGGGTGTAGGTGTTGCGCACGGTGTGGCCTGGGGCCTTGGGAGCGACCATCCAGACGTCCAAGTCTTCGCGGGGCACAACTTGGTTGTAGTGCACGTTGAAGCCGTGGGCGAAGGCCAAAGAAGCGCCTTGCTTGATGTTGGGAGCCACGTTGTTGTTGTAGACCTCGGCGATCATTTCGTCGGGCAACAAGATCATGACCACATCTGCGGCTTTGACCGCATCGTTGACTTCCATCACTGTGAGACCGGCTTTGCCGACTTTGTCCCACGATGCACCACCTTTGCGAAGACCGACCACCACTTTGACGCCACTGTCGTTCAGGTTTTGGGCGTGGGCGTGGCCTTGCGAGCCATAACCAAGAATGGCAACGGTCTTGCCCTTGATAACGCTCAGATCACAATCTTTGTCGTAAAAAACTTTCACAGGGTTCTCCTTAGGAATAAAACAGGTTGATGATTGGATTTAGACGCGCAGGATGCGCTCGCCGCGCCCAATACCGCATGCACCGGTGCGCACGGTCTCCAAGATGGCACTGCGGTCGATCGCCTCCAAAAAGGCGTCGTTCTTCGATTGGTCACCGGTGAGCTCAATCGTGTAGCTCTTGTCGGTGACGTCAATCACACGGCCACGGAAGATGTCGGCCATGCGTTTCATTTCTTCGCGTTCCTTTCCCACGGCGCGCACCTTGACGAGCATCAGCTCGCGCTCTGTGTAGGCACCTTCGGTCAGGTCGACCACCTTGACCACCTCGATCAGGCGGTTCAGGTGCTTGGTGATCTGCTCGATCACGTCATCAGAACCAGCGGTCTGGATGGTCATGCGTGACAAGCTGGGGTCTTCGGTCGGGGCCACAGTCAAAGACTCGATGTTGTAGCCACGGGCCGAAAAAAGCCCCACCACGCGAGACAAGGCGCCCGCTTCGTTTTCAATCAATACAGCGATGATGTGTTTCATGTGTGATTCCTCTTTTTGCCGCCCTCCCCTGCGCACGGTAATGCGCAGGCTTGGCGGACAATAGATTCGTCCAGTTCAGTTAGAGATCTTCAGCGCCCATCAGCATCTCGGTGATGCCTTTGCCAGCCTTAACCATGGGAAAAACGTTTTCAGTC
The DNA here is from genome assembly GCA_903953985.1 of uncultured Burkholderiales bacterium. Taxonomy (GTDB): domain Bacteria; phylum Pseudomonadota; class Gammaproteobacteria; order Burkholderiales; family Burkholderiaceae_C; genus Limnohabitans_A. Next base: position 5,869 of record CAJBLW010000535.1, on the reverse strand, counting down.
GGGTCCGTACGGATGTCCAGGAAAACCGTGCGGTCCTTGAGCCTGCGTGCTTCGCGCAAAGCAGGCTCCACATCCTCAGGCTTTTCCACCAAGATGCCGACGTGGCCATAGGCCTCGGCCAACTTCACGAAGTTTGGCAAAGCATCCATGTAGCTGTGGCTGTAACGACCGGAGTAATCAATCTCCTGCCACTGTCGCACCATGCCCAAGTAACCGTTGTTCAGGGCCACGACTTTGATGGGCGTGTTGTATTGCAGGCAGGTCGAGAGCTCTTGAATGCACATCTGCACCGAACCTTCACCCGTCACGCAATACACCTCGCTGTCGGGCTTGGCCAGTTTGATGCCCATGGCATAGGGAATGCCCACACCCATGGTGCCCAAGCCACCGGAGTTGATCCAGCGGCGCGGTTCGTTGAACTTGTAGTACTGGGCAGCCCACATCTGGTGCTGGCCCACATCGGAGGTGATGTAGGCGTCGGCGTCCTTGGTCATGTCCCACAATGTCTCGATGACCTTTTGCGGCTTGATGACCATGCTGTTGGTGCTGTCGTACTTCATGCAATCGCGGCTGCGCCAGCCTTCGACCGTTTCCCACCACTGCGCCAGCGCCTGGCTGTCGGGCTTGAGACCGGATTCGCGGATCATGCCCATCAATTCGATCAGCACGTCTTTGACGTCTCCCACAATCGGCACGTCGACCTTGACGCGTTTAGAAATGCTGGAAGGATCGATGTCGATGTGGATGATCTTGCGTTCGTTTTGCGCAAAGTGCTTGGGGTTGCCAATCACGCGGTCGTCAAAACGGGCGCCCACGGCCAGTAAGACGTCGCAGTTTTGCATCGCGTTGTTGGCTTCGAGCGTGCCGTGCATGCCCAGCATGCCCAGGAAACGGCGATCATTGGCCGGGAAAGCGCCCAAACCCATCAAGGTGTTGGTAACCGGGAAGTTCAGCATGTCCACCAAAGCGCGCAACTCGGGGCTGGCATTGCTCAGCAGCACGCCACCACCGGTGTAAATGTACGGGCGCTTGGCCGACATCAACAGTTGCATGGCTTTGCGAATCTGACCCCCGTGGCCTTTGCGCACCGGGTTGTAGGAGCGCATCTCGACCTTGTCGGGGTAGCCCGTGTACAAAGTCTTGTTGAAAGAAACATCCTTAGGCACATCCACCACCACCGGGCCAGGGCGGCCAGTGCGGGCAATGTGGAACGCTTTTTTCATGACCTCGGCCATGTCCTTGGCGTCTTTCACCAGGAAGTTGTGCTTGACGATGGGGCGGGTGATGCCCACGGTGTCGCATTCCTGAAACGCATCGAGGCCAATGGCCGCAGTGGGCACTTGCCCGCTGATGATGACCATGGGGATGCTGTCCATGTAAGCGGTGGCAATGCCGGTCACGGCATTGGTCAGGCCGGGGCCCGAGGTGACCAGCGCCACACCCACTTCGCCCGTGGCGCGAGCGTAGCCATCGGCCGCGTGCACCGCCGCTTGCTCGTGGCGTACCAGCACGTGCTGAATGGTTTCTTGTTTATAGAAAGCGTCGTAGATGTGAAGCACGGCCCCACCGGGGTAGCCCCAAACGAACTGAACGTTTTCGGCTTGCAGCGCTTTGACCAGAATTTCAGCGCCGCGCAACTCTTGAGACGTGGCCGCGGCGGACGCAGCAGATGCCATTTCGGCTTTATTGATTTCCATATTCAACCTTTTGAACCTTTGTGAATTTCTCTAACGAAAAACCTTGGGTGCCCCTTGGCTCGACTCTTGTGAAGTGGCTTTGGGACTTGAGACCACAGACATGGGCACCAAACTGTAAAAGTGCCGGACGGTGATCCGTTTGCTTTTTTTCAATTGCAACCCGTTATTATCGCACCGATGACGGCGGGCGTTTAAAAACAGACCGCCCCCTTCTGGGTAGGTGACATAATTGCAATGCACCCTTGTCAATCTCGCCAACCACAACCAAATACAGGACACAGCCCGCCGCTGCAAGCAACTTGGCCTCGGAAACCGACATTTCTGACTTTCTCAAAAGCGTGGAGAAAAAAGCCTTCAAACGGGCTTATTACCACGTGGGCGATGAAGAAGGGGCCCTGGACATCGTGCAAGACAGCATGATCAAGCTGTGCAGCCACTACTCGGACAAACCGGCACCAGAGCTGCCTTTGCTGTTCCAAAGGATATTGTCCAATACCGTACTCGACTGGTTTCGCCGTCGCAAGACGCGCAACGCCTTGTTTTCCAACCTGGACGATTTTGACCACCGCGACGATCTGGGTGACTTTGACCTGCTCGAAGTCACCACAGGTGCGGCCGACGCCCCTGCCAGTCAAAGCGCTGAGCAATGGATGGGGCGGGTGCAAACCCTGGAACACATTGAAAAAGCCATCATGAGCCTGCCTGCACGTCAACGAGAAGCCTTCCTCCTGCGTTATTGGGAGGAGCTGGACGTGGCTGAAACCGCCGCCGTGATGGGCTGCTCTGAAGGCAGCGTCAAGACCCATTGCTCCCGCGCCATCCAGTCCTTGAGTAAAACCTTGGCCCAACAAGGCATGAAACCATGAAAAATTCCCAGACATCCGCCACTGCTACCACCGCCGACCTGGAACTTTGGGGTCGAACCTTGGCCGCGCAATTGGACGTGGCTTCACAGGATTTGGGGCATGACATCGGCGAGCGGCTACGCGTGGCACGCCAAATGGCCTTGAAGACCCGCCCCATGCCGCAACGCCTGTTGCGCCACAGTTTGGCCTTGCAAGCCAATGGCACGCTCAGCGGGCAACCCGACGAGGACCTTAGCCTTTGGCGCATCCTGGCCTCGGCCCTGCCTTTGTTGGCCCTGGTGTCTGGCCTGATGTTCATCCAAGCCTTACAACAAGATTTGGCCGAGACCGACATCGCCTCCCTCGACTCGGCCTTGCTGCTCGACGAATTGCCACCGGACGCCTACACCGATCCAGGTTTCGTGCAGTTCCTCAAAATCCAGCTCCATCAAAACGCTCGGCATGACTGAAACGGGTTGGAAATCAGGCTTTTATTGCGATGCCATGCCGACTGCTTGTCGGCCTGGCCTGACATCGCCCAAACCTGGACTTGGCCAATGGTGCCTGAGTGTTCTTGCACTGAGCTTGAGCATGCACGTTGGGGCACAAACACCAACGGCTCCATCTGCGACTGCCCCGACCTCGGCTGAGCAACTGAGTTCTTTGCCCAGCGTGTCCGCGCCAGGCGGTGCTCATTCTGGTGCGCCATCTGATACGACTTTGCTGGCCATACCCGCACTGGGGCACAGTGTGCACCTCCCTTCGTCAGCCAACGCCTCCAATCCCCCCCCCGCCCCCGACTCGGGTGCCTGGCAGTCCTTGAGCAAACGTCAAAAACTGGCCCTTGCACCTTTGGCAGCGGATTGGCTTGAGTTGACGACTCAGCAACGCCAAAAATGGCTGACCCTGTCCACAAACTTTTTTCAGCTGAGTGACGAGGAACAGATGACCCTGCATAGCCGCATGCGGGAATGGGCGGCGCTCAGTCCTCGCCAACGCAGCCAAGCGCGCTTTCACTTCAACACCACCCAATCCCTGTCTGCCCAAGACAAGAGGGCCCAGTGGGAGGCCTACCAGGCGCTGTCCGATCAGGAAAAAAACGAGCTGTCTTCCGGTCCAAAACCTCCTGCCAAAAGTGCCGCTCGCAGTTTCGCGGCGCCCAGCACCCGCTTGGTCAGCCCCCCGCTGCTGCCCGTCAATGCCACACGGGCGATTCAGCGTGTGGCGCCTTCAAAACCGATCCACCCCAAAACCTTGTTGCCTCAGCCTTCCTGAATCCATGCAGTGCGGTTCATCCGCGCATTTAAGCCACAATCGGATGCGACATCTAAGCGCTCAACCCCTTGCACTCTGACGCACATTCCATCCGGCCTGCCTGCTGGCAGCGCTGAATCCCTTCGCTATCCGATCTTCTATCATCCATTGCTGCCATGACCCAGCGCGTGCACGCCTCACCGACACAACCCATACCGCCTGCAGCCGACCCTCTGGCCGCTCCATCGCTCAAACGACGCATGGCTTGCTGGCTTTACGAAGGCATGCTGCTCTTCGGTGTGGTGTTCATCGCAGGTTACTTGTTTGGCACGCTAAGTCAGACCCGCCACGCCCTGGACAACCGCCCAGGCTTGCAGGCTTTTCTGTTTTTGATACTGGGGATCTACTTCACTTGGTTTTGGCACCGGGGCCAAACCCTGGCCATGAAAACCTGGCATGTCAAAGTCGTCAGCGCGCAAGGCCTGCCCCTGAGCCAAAGCCGAGCCCTGCTGCGCTACCTGCTGAGCTGGATGTGGTTTTTGCCGCCGCTGCTGCTGACCATTCCCTTAGGCCTGCCAGCCGGCTCGATTGGTCTGCTCAGTTTTGTCTGGGTACTGATCTGGGCCTTACTCAGCCGCTTTCACCCTCAGCGCCAGTTCTGGCACGACGCCTGGGCTGGCACCCGGCTGGTTTCTGCCAAATGAACAAGCCATGAACATGCCCCACCCTCTCCAAGCAGCAAAACCTGCCTTCTCAGTTTGCGTTTACTGCGGCTCCAAGCCCGGCAACCAACCAGAATTTACCCAAATCGCGGTTCAAGTGGGCACCTGGATCGGCGCGCACGGTGGCCAACTGGTCTATGGCGGCGGGCGCAACGGCCTGATGGGGTTGGTGGCCGAAGCCACGCTGGCTGCAGGAGGCACGGTGGTCGGCATCATCCCCACCGCTCTGGTTGAAAAAGAATGGGCACACCACGGATGCACCGAGCTCCATGTGGTGGACACCATGCACGAGCGCAAACGCCTCATGGCCGACAAAGCCGACGCGTTTTTGGCCCTGCCCGGCGGCATCGGCACGTTTGAAGAGTTGTTTGAAGTCTGGACCTGGCGGCAGCTGGGCTACCACGATAAACCTGTGGGCATCTTGAACAGCCTGGGTTATTACGATGGCCTGATGGCCTTCATTGGGCAGGTGGTTGCGCAAGGCTTCATGGCCGACTGGCAAACCGAACTGGTGTCATTGGGCACCGAGCCAGAGGCGCTGCTGCAAAGCCTGGTGCAAAAGGCAGGGTTTTCACCTCGGGCCAAAATTGAATTACTCTGATCGGGCTTGAAGGCGTGGGGGGGTGCCCCGCCTGCAGCCCAGCCCCTCAAACCGCGGTTTCGTCTTGCTCGCCAGTACGGATGCGCACCACGCGCTCGACCGAGGTCACAAAAATCTTGCCGTCACCGATTTTGCCGGTGCGCGCCGCCTTGATGATGGCGTCCACGCAACTGTCCACAGCTTCGTCCTTGACCACCACCTCGACCTTGACCTTGGGCAAAAAGTCGACCACGTACTCGGCACCTCGGTATAACTCGGTGTGGCCTTTTTGACGGCCAAAACCTTTGACTTCGGTCACTGTCAGGCCCGTCACGCCACATTCGGCCAAGGCTTCACGCACTTCTTCCAATTTGAATGGTTTGATAACGGCGGTGATCTGCTTCATGTGAAATGTCCTCGAAAGATTGAGAGCGCCTGAATTCAGGCCCGAAATTTGTTGGTCATAGGATAACGCCAATCCTTGCCAAAGCTGCGGTGCGTCACGCGAATGCCCACAGGCGACTGGCGGCGTTTGTATTCGTTGAGCTTGATCAGGCGGGTCACTTTCTCCACATCGACCCGCTCAAAGCCATCAGCAATCAGCGCCTCCACGCCCTCGTCGTTTTCCATGTAGCGCTCAATGATGGCGTCCAGCACTTCATAAGCGGGCAGGCTGTCCTGGTCTTTCTGGTCGGGACGCAGTTCGGCGCTGGGTGGGCGGGTAATGATGCGCTCAGGGATCGGCTGGCTGCCCATCCCATACGGGTCGTT
>CAJBLW010000534.1 GCA_903953985.1 uncultured Burkholderiales bacterium | reverse complement strand
TCGATGAACACGACTTTGCCGTCGGGTCGGCGGGCAATACCTTGGGCATCCATGTCCAGGGAGCCTACACGCAACCAGCCCTCGGGCAGGTCGGCACTGGAGTGGCTGGGTTCGTCGGCGTGGGCTTGGGAAAGGGAAATGTCTGGATCGCTCATGCCCCGATTGTCTCAGGATGTGCCGCCTGCCTTGAGGGCCCAGCGCACAGTTTGACAGGGGTACGTCAGGCCCAGGCTTGCAGGTATTCCTGCCAGTGCGGCTCTTGCGGGGCCAAATTGCCCAGTTGGTCTTTGATAAAGTCAATTTCCTGCGCGTACTCAGCCTCGGTGAAGCCGCCCCGCATTTTCTGAAAGCGGCAATACAGCAAATAGGTGTTCATCACATCGGTTTCACAGTAGCGCCGGATGTCTTCGGTGTGCCCGGCCTGAAACTGCGCATAGACCTGCGAGCCGTCCATGCCCAACTTGCCCGGAAAGCCGCACAGTTTGGCCAGGGCATCCATGGGAGCGTTGTTTTTGGGCGTGTACTTGGCCAACAGGTCCATCAGGTCCAGGTGGCGCATGTGATAACGCGAGATGTAGTTGTTCCACTTGAACTCGCGGTCATCGTCGCCCAGATCCCAGTATTTGTCGGCCACCACGCCGTGCATCAAGCCCCGGTAATGCAGCACTGGCAAATCAAAACCGCTGCCGTTCCAGCTGACCAACTGCGGGGCGTGCTTTTCAATGGCCTGGAAAAAGGTCTGTACCACTTTGGCTTCGCTGTGGCCATCGCGGTCGACGAAGGAGTGAACGCGCAAACCCTCGGCATTGCGAAACACGCAGCTGATGCAAAGGATGCGCTGCAGGTACAGGGGCATGAAGTCACTTTTGCCTTCTGCGGCCCGCTCGGCCTGCCACTGTGCATGCACTTGAGCGTCGGTCAACTGCTGCTCATTTGGGTTGAGCCTGCGCCACCCCGCCATGTCGGGGATGGTTTCTATGTCAAACACCAAAACAGGCCAAGTCATGTTCGGTCCCGTTGGGTTGACGGTTGACTCTGCGCTTCAGCGCGCAGGCAGGTATTTGGCCGGGTCGACCGGTTTCCCTTGGCGGCGAATTTCGAAATGCAGTTTCACGCGGTCGGCATCGGTCTTGCCCATTTCAGCGATTTTTTGGCCCTTGCGCACTTTCTGATCCTCCTTGATCAGCAAGGCCTGGTTGTGCGCATAGGCGGTCAAAAAGGTGTTGTTGTGCTTGAGGATGATCAGATTGCCATAACCGCGCAAACCCGCACCGGCATAAACCACTTGCCCATCGGCTGCGGCCAGCACCGGGTCTCCCGCCTTGCCGCCAATGTCGAGGCCTTTGTTCTTGGCCTCGTCAAAGCCGCCGATCACGCTGCCGCTGGCGGGCCAGGAAAATCCAAGACCTTCGTCGTTGGCAGACGGGGCCGGTGTGGGCGCTGCAGCTGGCTTGGCGGCTGTGGCCACTTCGGCACCGCCCCCCATCGGCTGAACCACCACGCCACTGGCCTCGACTGTGGCGGTGGGTGATGCGACACGCAAGACCTGGCCCACCTCAATCAAGTGGGCATTGGGCAAGCTGTTCCAACTGGCCAGATCGCGCCAGGAATGGCCGTGGTCCAAGGCAATACGGGTCAAGGTGTCGCCCCGTTGCACGGTATAAAACCCTGGCTTGCCAGCGTTTTCTGTGCCCGGCATCGCCTTCACCGTCTCGGCAGAAGGCACAACCGGCTGGGCACTCACTTTGGGGCTGGAGCCGCGTGTTTCGACCGGTGCCGGGGCGCGGGGCGAAGAGGTACACGCGGCCAATGCCAGCAGCATCAAAACTGAGAACCCCAAACGAAAAACTTCACGAAACATCATCCGGTGCCATTCCTTCATGCAATCCCTGATTTTAGAGGCACAAAGTGAACGGCCTCCAAGACTTGTCGGTCAAATCCTTTGGCCGTTCTGCGAATCACCACCAGCGCCTGATGTCCTGAGGGCGTGACCGTGGGGGCCACCAGCCTGGCCCCCACGGCCAACTGATCCAACCAAACCAAAGGGACCTCATCGCCTCCTGCAGCGGAAATGATCCCGGCGTAAGGCGCCCCTTTGGGGAAACCCAGCATGCCGTCACCCAGCATCAGGTGCACATTGGGCAGGCGAAACGGCAGCAGATTTTTTTTGGCTTTTTCGTGCAAACCGCGCAAGCGCTCGATGCTGTAAACCTCGCTCGCCAAGAGGCTGAGCACGGCCGCTTGGTAGCCACAGCCGGTGCCAATCTCCAGCACCCGACCCAGTTTGCCCGGCGCGTCTTGTCTCAGCAACTCGATCATGCGGGCCACCACATTGGGCTTGGAGATGGTCTGCCCCAAACCAATGGGCAAACTGGTGTCTTCGTACGCTTGCCCCGCCAAAGCGGTTTCGACGAAACGGTGCCGCTCCACCTGGCCCATGGCCTGCAAGACCCAAGGGTCCTGCACGCCCTGCTCGGCCAATTTGGCCACCATGCGGGCACGCACTGCGCCCGAATCCAGCCCCAAACCGCTGGACACAGGCATGGCCGACAAAGGCGAAGCATGCCCCGCTGCTGGGTTGATCAGCCCTTGACGTGTTCCCTGACCTGTTGTGGGGCTTGGATGGACTTGGACCGCCTGAGGGCTCAACGCCATCGCCGGCCGCCCCCCCGCAAGCGGCAGTTTGGCCGGAAAACTGGGCCTGGGTTTCATGCCCCGTCCTGTGACCACAGCCGCGCACAGGTCTGACTCCAGGCCTGCAAGTGGTCGTGTTCGGTCAAATCCACTTTCAAGGGCGTGACCACCACATGCCCCTGGTCGGCTGCATGGAAGTCGGTGCCGACGCTGTCGTCCATGGCGGCACCGGCTGCGCCAATCCAATACATGGTCTGACCCCTCGGGTCCACCTGGGTGATGACCGGCTCGGCCGCATGTCGCCGCCCGAGGCGACACACCTTGGGCGACTTGATCTGCTCAAAAGGCAAGTTGGGAATATTCACATTCAGCAACCAAGGCTGCGTGCCAATCAAATGTTGATGCACCATTTGCTGGACCATGCGCTGGACGGTGCTGGCCGCGGCATCCAGATGCGCCCAACCTTTGTCGATTTGTGACACTGCAATGGCTGGAATGCCAAACAAAAACCCCTCCATGGCCGCGCCCACGGTGCCCGAGTACAAGGTGTCGTCGCCCATATTGGCGCCATTGTTGATGCCCGAAATCACCAAGTCCGGCCGGTAACCCAACAAGCCCGTCAAGGCGATGTGCACACAATCGGCGGGGGTGCCATTGACATACCGGAATCCGTTGTCGGCCCGGTTCACGTACAACGGCGTGTGCAGGGTCAGGGCATTCGATTTGGCGCTGTTGTTGTGCTCTGGGGCCACCACTTCGACATCGGCAATGCCTTGAAGGGCCGCATGCAAAGCCATGATGCCTTCAGCCCGAAAGCCGTCGTCGTTGGAGATCAGGATTTTCATAGATGAACGCTTGGGGAATTGGCCATTGTAGGGCGATCCCGGGGCGATCCCGGGGCGATAACGGCAGGCCGCTTGAGCGAAAAGGCCAGACTTGGCATTCGGTCGCTAGGGGGACATGAAAGGCCGGGCCTGACTGCCTAAGATCACCGTTTTTTGAATCAGATTCCATTTGGAGAGACGGCATGCATGCTTGGCTTTGTGAGAACCCCACGGGCGTCGACGCCCTCAGCTGGAAAGAACTGCCCACCCCCACACCCGGTCCAGGCCAAGTGCTCATTCAAATTGAGGCAGCCAGCCTCAATTTCCCCGACCTGCTGATCGTGCAAAACAAATACCAGATGAAACCCGAACTGCCCTTTGTGCCGGGCTCGGAATACGCCGGTACGGTGCAAGCCCTGGGCGAAGGCGTGACGCACCTCAAAGTCGGCCAAAGCGTGGCTTGCTTATCAGGTACAGGCGGCTTTGGCACCCACACTCTGGCCCCAGCCAAACTGTGCATGCCCTTGCCCGCTGGTTTTCCGGCCACCGATGGCGCAGCCTTCATCATGACCTACGCCACATCGCACCACGCACTGGTCGACCGCGCTGCCCTGAAAGCCGGAGAGACCGTGCTGGTGCTGGGCGCTGCAGGCGGCGTAGGCACGGCGGCCATCCAAATCGCCAAGGCCATGGGCGCCAAAGTGATTGCGGCGGCATCCACCGATGAAAAATGCGCCCTTTGCACCACACTGGGGGCCGATGCCACCATCAACTACAGTACCCAAAACCTGCGCGAAGCCCTGAAAACCCTGACCGAAGGCAAAGGCCCCGACGTGGTGTACGACCCCGTGGGCGGCGATCTGGCCGAACCCGCTTTCCGCTCCATCGCCTGGCGCGGGCGCTACCTGGTGGTGGGCTTTGCGGGCGGCCCCATCCCCTCGCTGCCCCTGAACCTGCCCTTGCTCAAAGGCGCATCCCTGGTTGGCGTGTTTTGGGGAGACTTTGCCAAACGCGAACCACAAGCCAATGCAGCCATGATGGGCGAGTTGGCACAGTGGTACGGCCAAGGCAGGATCAAACCTGTCCTTGACCGCACCCTGCCCATGAGCGACATCAAAGCCGCCTACGCCTTGATGGGCTCACGCAGCGTCAAGGGCAAGCTGGTGATGGTGAACTGATGGGCTGAAAACGGTCACGGGCAATGCCGGGGCCGTCGCCAAGAAAAAAGCCCATGAGATGAATCTCACGGGCTTGGTTCTGGCGGAAACGGAGGGATTCGAACCCTCGATGAGGCTCTACACCCCATACTCCCTTAGCAGGGGAGCACCTTCGGCCACTCGGTCACGTTTCCAGTGC
>CAJBLW010000533.1 GCA_903953985.1 uncultured Burkholderiales bacterium | reverse complement strand
GGCGTTTTGGCCGAACGCTTTCGCGACGCGCGTTTGGGGCTCAGTGCCAGTTCGCTCACCTTCACCACGGTGTTGGCCTTGGTCCCCTTGTTTGCACTGGGTTTGGCGGTGTTTTCAGCTTTTCCCGTGTTTGGCAAGTTCCAAGACATGATCCAACGCTGGCTGATCGAAAGTCTGGTGCCCGAGAGCATTGCCCGGCAGGTGCTCAGTTACCTGACCCAGTTTTCGCGCAAAGCCAGCCGATTGGGAACCGCTGGGCTGGCGGCGGTGCTTTTGTCGGCGGTTTTTCTGATGGTGACGATCGAGCGGACTTTGGGGCAGATCTGGCGGGTCCAGCGCCAGCGATCCTTGCCTCAAAAGGTGTTGCTGTATTGGTCGTCCATCACGCTGGGGCCTTTGCTGTTGGGGGCGAGTCTGGCCATCAGTTCGTATGTCATGACGGCTTCGCGCGATGTGGTGGATGTCTTGCCGGGCTCGGTGAGGTGGGTGCTCGACAGTTTTGAATTTTTGCTGCTGACCGCTTGTGTGAGTGGCTTGTATTTTTATGTGCCCTACACCCGGGTGCGATGGCGGCATGCGATCACCGCCGGTTTCCTGGTGGCTGCTTCGCTGGAGTTGGCCAAGAAAGGGATGGCCTTTTATCTGCTGGAAGTGCCCACTTATTCACTGGTCTACGGTGCCTTTGCTGCGGTACCGATTTTGCTGATCTGGATTTATGTGACCTGGATGTTGGTCTTGCTGGGGGCGGTGCTGGCGTCGAGTTTGCCGGAGCTGGGCCGTGAGCAGTGGCGCAAACCCGAAGGCGCGGGATGGTCCTTCAGGCTGGCCCTGGAGGTGCTGGCCGAGTTGAACGCGGCCAAGTTGACTGAGCGGCGAGGCTGGAGTGCCGGGGCTTTGGCCGCCCGCTTGCGGGTGGAGCTGAGCGAGTTGCAGCAAGTTCTGGCCGTCTTGCATGCGCTCGATTGGGTCGGCCGTCTGACTGAGCAAAACGACCTGGCCCAGGCACGGCTGGTTTTATTGATCGACCCGGTCCAGGCCCGTGTTGCCCCATTGGCCGACCGCTTGCTGGTGCTGCGGGCTTCGGTAGCCGACCCGCTGTGGCTCCAAACCGGTTTGGACCAGATTAGGCTGGCGTCCTTGCTGCCTGCAGCAAAGCTTGAAGGTCGGTCTTCTGGGGTTTAAAGGGTCGAAAAAGGGGCGTACAAAAAGCCGCGAAAGCGGGCCCGACCGCCGCGAACCGGCGCTTGCGTCAGCTTGTAATCGGGAAAGCGCTGCAAAAAGCGGCCGATGGCGATGCGGCCTTCGAGCCGCGCCAGGCTCAGGCCGGCGCATTGGTGCACGCCAAAACCAAAGGCCAGGTGTTTGTTGCCGGTACGGCGAGGGTCCAACTGTTCGGGTTTTTCATATACGGCAGGGTCGCGATTGGCCGCGCCGATGCACAGTGTGACCAAGGCACCCGCAGGCAGGTCGACGCCATTGACCTGTGTGGCCTGCAAGGCGCGGCGGTTGCTCAGTTGGTTGGACGATTCAAAGCGCAAAAACTCGTCCACGGCGAGCCCCATGATCTGATCCCGATCTTCGTGGGTGGTGGCGGCTTTCAGGTCGGCTTTGAGTTGTTCTCGCTGCTCGGGCCATTCTTGCAGGCTGATGAGCGCGTTGCCGATCAGGTTGGTGGTGGTTTCATGTCCGGCGTTGAGCAGGAAGACGCAGTTTTGCAGCAGCTCGACTTCGCTCAGGGCATCGCCATTCTCTTCACCTTGGATCAGCCGGGTGAGCACATCGTGCTCAGGGTCGCCAGGGTGTTGGCGGCGCTTTGCCACCAGCTCGCGCAGGTAGT
>CAJBLW010000532.1 GCA_903953985.1 uncultured Burkholderiales bacterium | reverse complement strand
GGTGATCTGGTGGGTTACATGCAGTGGATGGCCGAGCCCGCCCAAAACACCCGTGTGCGCATAGGTGTATGGGTCCTGATTTTCTTGTCCTTCTTTACCTTCATTGCCTGGCGTCTGAATGCCGCGTATTGGAAAGACATCAAGTAATTGATCTTCCACCTGGCCCTATGGCCGGGTTCTTTGGAGTGGCAGGCCTTTAGGGCCTCCCACTCTTTTTGATTTTTTGAGGAGCCTCCGCCATGATGGTGCTTTATTCCGGAACGACTTGCCCTTTTTCACACCGATGCCGCTTTGTGCTGTTTGAGAAAGGCATGGACTTCGAAATCCGCGATGTGGACTTGTACAACAAACAAGAAGACATCAACGTGATGAACCCCTACGGTCAGGTGCCGATTTTGGTTGAGCGTGACCTTATTCTCTACGAGTCGAACATCATCAACGAGTACATTGATGAGCGTTTTCCGCACCCCCAGTTGATGCCCGGCGACCCCGTGGACCGTGCCCGCGTGCGTTTGTTCTTGCTCAACTTCGAAAAAGAACTGTTCACTCATGTACTTACCTTGGAAAACCGTGCCCTTAAAGGCAACGACAAGGCATTGGAAAAAGCCCGCTCGCACATCCGCGACCGCCTCACCCAGTTGGCCCCGGTGTTCCTGAAAAACAAGTTCATGCTGGGCGATAACTTCTCCATGCTGGATGTGGCCATTGCCCCTTTGTTGTGGCGTCTGGACTACTACGGTATCGAACTCAGCAAAAATGCAGCCCCCTTGCTCAAGTACGCTGAGCGCATTTTTTCTCGACCTGCCTACATCGAGGCGCTGACACCTTCTGAAAAGGTCATGCGCAAATAAAGCCGGGTGTTTTCGGGTAAATAATGGCGATGGAGGACAAAGCATGATCAGTAACACCGAACTGCCATCAACCAGGCCTTACCTGATTCGCGCCTTGTACGACTGGTGTTCTGAAAACGGGTTCACACCCTATGTGGCTGTGAAGGTAGACAACTCGGTTCAGGTGCCGCGTGAGTATGTGCAAGGTGGGGAGATCGTATTGAACGTCAGCATGGACGCAACCAGTTCATTGAAGCTAGGTAACGACTTCATCGAGTTCAAAGCCCGCTTTGGTGGTAAGCCGCGTGAAATTATGGTGCCGATCCACCGGGTTATGGCCATCTACGCCCGCGAAAATGGGCAGGGCATGGCGTTTCCCGTGAGCGATGAAGAAGCGCATCCTGCCGCCTTGTCCTCGGTCGATGGCCCGTCGCTTGCAAGTGCCGACGGCGAGGACAAGCCTGCAGCGCCTAGTCCCGGCAGACCCGCACTCAAGCGGATCAAATAAAAAATTGAGATCGTACGCAAAGTCACCTCCGGAGCACGTTAAAATTCAGCCCGTGCCGCTTTAGCTCAGTTGGTAGAGCACCCGCCTTGTAAGCGGTAGGTCGTCAGTTCGAATCCGACAAGCGGCACCAAAATATCAGCCCTGGCCCTCAAAAGTCAGGGCTTTTTTGTGTTTAAAAATTTGCAGCTCAAAACGGTGGTGTCTCAGCGGTTTTGCACCTTGATGCGGATCGAAGACACACCCAAACCTTGGCCGTTGAGGTGGGCTTGCAAGGCGGGCAGCAATTGACGCAGCTTGGCGGCCACGGCGTTCGAACTCACAAGAAGACACCAAGCGCCATCTTCAATGGGGCCGGCTTGGATGCACGCTCGCAAAGGCGCAGGCAGCAAACTGCGAATGGCTTGCAGGCGATCGGATGAATCGCGCACCCGTCCCATCAGCAGTGAAAAAGTGGGAGACTCCTGGGCGGCTTGTTGCAGGGGAATGGCTTGGTGGCGTCTTTGCATGGCTAGTCTTTGGGCTCGATTATCTGGCAAGGCGTGAAGCCTCGACACAGTGCCATGAAAAGGCTTTCGAAGAGGGCTAGTCAAGCGGCTAAAATCATCAGGTTATGCAGGTTGCCCTTCGGTGGCTTGTCGGGTTGGCTGGGTGATGTGCCTGGCGGGCCCAGATTTCATAAAACTTTTAACCAGACAGGATAGACGGTCTGTTTTTCAGCCTCTGTGCTGAATGTGGATCTAATTGACATGGCCATCCCATTCCTCACCAAGATTTTCGGCAGTCGCAACGACCGCTTGCTCAAGCAATACCGCAAAACCGTCGAGCGCATCAACGCCATGGAGGCTGAACTCGAAAGCCTGAGCAACGATGAGCTAAGGGCCAAAACGCAAAATTTTCGCGATCGTGCTGCCGCTGGTGAGAGCCTGGATGCCTTGTTGCCCGAGGCTTTTGCCGTGGTTCGCGAGGGCTCCAAGCGGGTCATGAAGATGCGCCACTTCGATGTGCAGCTCGCCGGTGGTATCGCCTTGCACAATGGCAAGATTGCCGAGATGGGCACGGGCGAGGGCAAAACCCTGACCTCTACGCTGCCAGCCTACCTCAACGCCATTGCCGGTAAGGGCGTGCATGTGGTCACGGTCAACGACTACTTGGCCAGCCGTGACGCCACATGGATGGGCAAGCTCTACAACTTTCTGGGGCTCAAGGTGGGCATTAATTTGCCGCAACTCCCTCGAGAAGACAAGCAAGCCGCTTACAACGCTGACATCACCTACGGCACGAACAACGAATACGGTTTCGATTATTTGCGCGACAACATGGTCTACGAAGCCCATGACCGTGTGCAGCGCCCGCTCAACTACGCCATCGTGGACGAGGTGGACTCGATTCTGATCGACGAGGCCCGTACGCCCTTGATCATCAGTGGTCAGGCGGAAGACCACACGGCCACTTACTTGGCGATGAACCAGGTCGTGCCGTTGCTCACCCGCCAGGAAGGCGAGGCCGACCCACGCACGGGCGAGGGCATCATCACACCTGGCGATTTCACGGTCGATGAAAAATCACACCAGGTCTTCTTGACCGAAGACGGCCATGAAAAAGCCGAAGCCGTGCTCGCGCAAATGGGTTTGATCCCAGCAGGCACGAGCCTGTACGACCCGGCTAACATCACGTTGATGCACCACTTGAGCGCTGCTTTGCGTGCGCGACACCTTTACCACCGCGATCAACACTATGTGGTGCAGGACGGCGAAATCATCATCGTCGACGAATTCACCGGCCGTCTGATGACGGGTCGCCGCTGGAGTGATG
>CAJBLW010000531.1 GCA_903953985.1 uncultured Burkholderiales bacterium | reverse complement strand
GGGTTGCTGTGGTGGTCTTCAGCCGTGCCCAGCATCACAAACAGTTTGGAGCGCTCCAGGTCCGGCCCGCCAAACTCCCAAAAGCTGCCGCCCACGCTGTAGATCATGCCGGCAGCCATGTTGACCGAGCAAAAGCCGCCGAGCGCGGCGTAGTTGGGCGTGCCAAACTGGCGGGCAAACAAGCCGGTGAGCGCCTGCATCTGGTCGCGCCCGGTGAACAGCGCAAATTTCTTGGGGTCGGTGTTTCGGATGTGCGCCAGACGTTCACTCAGGATGTCAAAGGCCCGCTCCCACGAAATCGGCTCAAACTCACCCGCCCCGCGTTCGCTGCCCGCTTTGCGCAGCAGCGGCTGGGTCAGGCGGGCGGGGGAGTACTGCTTCATGATGCCGGCCGAGCCTTTGGCGCAGATCACCCCTTGGTTGAGCGGATGGTCCGGGTTGCCGTCGATGTAGCGCACCTCGGGGCCTTTGTCACCCTCGACCAAATGCACCCGGATGCCGCAGCGGCAGGCACACATGTAGCAGGTGGTGCATTTGACGGTGGTCTGCGCCGTGGGGTTGGGCTCGGCCAAGGGGTCTTGCAAAGGTCGCCCGGAAGACTCAGAAAACAAGGACTTGAACACAGGGTTTCCTTAGGTTCAGTGTGTACGTCTGGCCAAGGTGGCCAACGCAACAGAAGCAATACGAGCCAACAACGAGTCTGCACGCGAGGTCAACACAATGGGAACTTTCGCACCCAGCACCAACCCAGCGCATTCGCCACCACCCACGTAAACAAAACTTTTATAGAGCATATTGCCAGCATTGAGGTCGGGCATCAGCATCAAGTCTGCGTCGCCAGCAATTTGGCTATTCATGCCTTTGATGCCGGCAGCCTTTGAAGAGAACGCATTGTCAAATCCAAAAGGACCTTCAACCTGCGCTCCGGGCCACAAACCGGCCCGAGACAAGGCCACCAATTCCTGCGCATCCAGCGTTGCAGGAATGGCCGGGTTGACGGACTCCACAGCAGACACAATCGCCACCTTTGGTTCGGGGATATCCAGGGCTTGCAGCAAAGCCACTGCATTTCCCAACACATCGCGTTTGGTTTTCAGATCAGGGGAGATATTGACAACGCAATCGGCCAAGGCCAACAGTTTGTGATACCGCGGCAAATCAAATAAAAAAGCATGA
The DNA here is from genome assembly GCA_903953985.1 of uncultured Burkholderiales bacterium. Taxonomy (GTDB): domain Bacteria; phylum Pseudomonadota; class Gammaproteobacteria; order Burkholderiales; family Burkholderiaceae_C; genus Limnohabitans_A. Next base: position 790 of record CAJBLW010000531.1, on the reverse strand, counting down.
CTGATGCGGGCCTCTGTGCGCAAGCCATGATCTCTGCTCACCACCGCCGACATCAGTTCATCGGTATGCAAAGCGCCTTTCATCAGCGCTGTCAGGCGACCCTCGTGCACCCCTTGCACCGCAAGCGCTGCAGCAGCTGCAGGCTCTGGCGCATGGGTGTAGACACATTCAAAGGCCGACATATCGACCCCCGCAAGCTCGGCCGCGCGCTCCATGTCCTTGCGCGGGCCAATCAGCACGGGGCGTGCCACACGCTGCCGTGCGATCGCATCAGCCGCTTGCATGGCCAAGGCATCGCAGGGGTAGACCAAGCCCAGCGGGGGTAAAGCTGCTGCCGCACGTGCTTGGGCCCGTTCAATCAAACCCCACAAACGTGGGTACAGGGCTGATGGTGCCCCGAGGTTCATGGACGGACTCAACATGCCGAGCTCACCAAGGTTTAGACGTAGTCCTTGTACTTGTCCAAGAAGCGGATCGGCTTGGCCAGTGCGTCGCGGCGGAAGGGGTCGCCCAGTTCGCGGTTGCACATGATCTCGATCACGCAGGTCTTGCGCTGGTTCATCTGCAGATCGATGGCTTTCTTGAGCGCCGGGCCCACGTCTTCGAGGCGGTCCACCACGATGCCTTCGGCGCCCATGGCAATCGCAATACCGGCAAAGCTTTCGCTTTCCAGCTCACCGGCCACAAAGCGGCGGTTGTAGAAATCGACCTGGTTCTTCTTTTCGGCGCCCCATTGGCGGTTGTGGAAGACCACGGCGGTCACGGGAATGTCGTGGCGCACGGCGGTCAT
>CAJBLW010000530.1 GCA_903953985.1 uncultured Burkholderiales bacterium | reverse complement strand
CGCCACCTGCGGCCAGCAGGTTGGGCAACGGCGTGCCGTCTTGGCGCAGTACGCGGGCTTGCGCGTCGATGTCGAGACCGCCTTGGGTGTGGAACAAGGCACCCGTGACCTTGATGGCATGGCAAGGGGCTTGCAGCGCACGCTTGAAGCTGCGGCCTGTCACCGCGTCGGTGCCTGACTGCACTGAGTTCAAAGTGGCGTGCAAGGCTTCGGGCGAGCAGCCGATCAGTTGCGCCAATGCATTGGCATCTGCGGCATGCTGCACGGCGCCTGCGCTTTGCGCAGACACAAAGTCCGGAAAGTCTTGCGCAAACGCCAGCAGCGCATCGTCGAACACATTCCAGGCCACACCGCCGGGTTGCGCCAACACATGCACCGCCGCCTCGGAATAGCCCTGGGTCTCATCGTGAAAGCGCTGGCCTTGGGCATTGATCTGCACGCCGCCTTCCATCATCAGCGCCCACGAGATCAAAGCGCCTTGCGGAATGGCCCATGAGCCATGGCCCTGGTAAGCCCCCAAATCGGCCAGACGTGCGCCGAGTTGTTGCCCCCAGGCAATCGCACTGCCGTCGTTGCCGACATGGCCAGCATAAGTGGCCTCGGCCATGTCGGGCAGCAGCTCTTGGACCATGGCCACAGCCCCACCAAAACCATTGCAAGCCAGCAACACCGCATCACAGCGGATGCGCTCCATTTGGCCGTTGGGCCGCATGTAACCCACGCCATGGATGCGCTGACCCTCATCGGACCACAGCTCGGTCACTTGCGCTTGGGTGAGCACCACCACTCCCGCAGCGTCGGCTGCGGCTTGCAAGCGGCTCATCAAACCCGCACCCGTTTTTTCGGGCACGGCGTGCATGCGGTGGGCGCTGTGGCCGGGGTACAAAAAGTTGTCCAGTACTTGCCAGGGCAGGCCGTGGTGAACCGCCAAGGCATCCATCGCTGGGCCGATGTGCTGCGCGTAGGCCTGCACCAGATGCGGCGCGGCTTGCCCGTGCGCCTTGGCCTGGATGTCGGCAGCAAAGGTTTGAACACTGTCGGTGATGCCCTGCACCCGTTGCGCCTGCGTGCCAGGTGCCGGAATGAAACCCGACGACAAGGCCGTGGAGCCTGCAGCAAACGCATCGCGCTCCAGCACCACGCAGTCAACGCCCAATCGGTGCAAGGCCAGCGCTGCTGTCAGGCCGCAAGCGCCAGCGCCCACAATGACCACGGACGTGTGATCCCCGGCTTGCACGTCAGCTGGAAATTCGGCAGCTGGGCGAACTTGCGGCAGCGGCGAGTTCATGGTTTCAGCCCAGTTGCTTCAGGAATGTGGCGCTGTCCATCACCTCACCCACCGAAGCCATGTCGGCCAATGCCGCCTGGTGCGCAGCGTCGCCAAAGGCGGCGCAACCATCGGACAAAACAACAACGTGGTAGTCCCGCACATGAGCGTCACGCACCGTGCTGGCCACACCGCCATTGGTGACAATGCCGCATACCACCAGCGTGTCGATGCCCGATTTTTTGAGCACCCAGTCGAGCTGCGTGTTGAAAAAGGCCGAATACGCCACCTTGAACACCGACACATCGACCAGCGGGGCCAACACATCGACATTGGCCTGCCCTCGGCTGCCCGGGGCGAAGTCGCCCTTGCGCAAAAACGGGCGGCGCTCTTTCAGGTGCGCTGAGATCATCGGCTCGCCCTGTGCATCAGGCCAGAGCGTGAACAGGCTGGCCGTGACCAGGCCACCTCGGCCTTTGATGGCACGCGCCACCGGGGCCATGCGCTCGGGCAGTTTCACGGCTTCGGCGCTCAGGGTATTGCCCCGGGCATAAGCCCCGTCAGGGGCCAGAAAATCGTTTTGCAAGTCGACGATGACCATGCCCAATTTCGCGTTCTTCAAGTTCATGCTGTGCGCTCCACCAACAAGTTGCCCAATTTATCGACCCGTCCTTCAAAGCCCGGCTCCAACCACACGGTCGTATCAGGCTGCTCCAAAATCGCCGGGCCTTGCACCACGGTGCCCACGGGCAGGCTCAGGCGCTCGTAGCGCTGGGCAGTCCACCATTGGCCCTGGTGGTACACCTGCTGCTCGCCCACCGGGGTGGTGCGGCCTTCGCCTTGCGGGGCCAGCACCGCCAGATCGAACTTGGGACGCCGCCCGATGCGGGCATAGCGCAGGTTCATCACGCGGATCACCGGGCCTTGCAGCACTCGGCCAAAGGCGTGCTGGTAAGCCGCTTCAAACGCCGCCAACAAACCCGCTGCATGCAATTGTTCGCGCTTCAGCGGCACTTGCAGCGTGTGCGTCTGGCCCATGTAGAGCATGTCAAAGCTGATGACTTCATCCACCCGCACAAAGTTCACACCGGCCGAATCCAAACGCACTTGGCAAGCCTCGGCCAATGCATCCAAGCGTTGCAGCAACTCAGGCCAGGCCACATCGGCCAGTGCCACATTCAAGGTTTGCACCGCGTCGTGACGCATGTCGGCCATCACGCAGCCCAGTGCCGAGGTGACACCCGGGTAACGCGGCACGATGCCGGTGGTCACGCCCACCTCGCGCATCATGGCGCACACATGCAGGCCGCCACCGCCGCCAAACGGCATGTAGGCAAACTGGCGTGGATCGTGGCCACGCTCAATAGACACCACACGGATCGCGCCGGCCATGCGGGCGTTGGCCACCGTCAAGATCGCCTCGGCCGCGGCCATCGCCGTCAAGCCCAAAGGCTCGGCCACATGCAAGGCAATGGCTTGTTGCGACAAACCCGAATCGAGTTTATTCAGCAAGCCGCCGCCCAAAGGCCGGTCGGCCGCGATGCGGCCCAACAGCACGTTGGCATCGGTCACCGTGGGGCGGGTGTTGCCGCGCCCATAGCAGGCCGGGCCGGGAATACTCCCCGCCGACTCGGGGCCGACCTGCAGCATGCCACCCGCATCGACCGAGGCGATCGAGCCGCCACCGGCACCAATGGTCTCGATCTGGATCATGGGCGAGCGCACCACCAAGCCAAATTCAATCGAGGTTTGCGCAGCCAGTGCCGCTTCGCCACCGGCCACCAACGACACATCAAAAGAGGTGCCGCCGATGTCGCCGGTGATCACGTTCTCAAAACCCGAAGCGCGGGCGATTTCAGCGCAGGCCATCACGCCCGCCGCCGGGCCGGACAGCGCGGTGCGTACCGGCACATCGCAAGCGGTCTGGCGCGACATCACGCCGCCATTGCTTTGCACGATCAGCAATTCGCCACCAAAACCCTGGGCGCGCAAATCGCCATCAAGCCGCTGCAAATACCCCCCCACCACGGGCTGCAATGCCGCGTTGAGGGTCGCGGTCGAGCAGCGCTCGAACTCACGAATTTCAGGCAGCACTTCGCTGGCGGCGGTCACATAACTGTTGGGCCAGATCTCGCGTACAGCGGCCACAGCAGCTTGTTCATTGCCAGGGTTGGCATAGGCGTGCACAAAGAACACGCACACCGCCTCGCAACCTTCGGCCAGCAGGGCGCGGGCTTGTTCGCGCACTTGGGTTAAGTCCACGGGTGTGTGCAACCGGCCATCGGCCAGCACGCGCTCGTCAACTTCCAGACGCCAAGCGCGTGGCACCACCGGGGTGTAGCTGCCGCGCAGGCCCCAGGTTTGCGGGCGGTCACGGCGACGCATCTCCAGCACGTCGCGGAAGCCCCGTGTGGTGATGATGCCGGTGCGGGCGATTTTGCGCTCCAGCAAGGCGTTGGTGCCCACGGTGGTGCCGTGCACGATGGTGGCGATGTCTTTGGCCCCATCGGCACCCGTGTTGCCGGTGACCTTGGCGATGCCATTCATGAAGCCCCGGGCTTCTTCGCCCCGGGTCGACGGCACTTTCACGATGCGGGCCTGGCCGGTTTTTTCGTCCAACACAAACAGGTCGGTAAACGTACCGCCCACGTCCACGCCGACCACCCAATGCGGTGGGTTCACTGCCTGCTCGCTCATGCTTGTTCCTTGGTGTAACCGAGTGCGCTGTCCTTGGCGCGGTCTTGTTCTGACCGGTCTGCCGGGTTGCCCCAACCGCCACCGCCGGGTGTTTGCAGGCGCACACGGTCGCCCTTCTTCAATTGAATGCCGAGCATCTTGGACACCATGGGCGGCGTCTTCCACTCGCCGTTTTGGCAGTACTCGAACACGTTGGGCAAAGCGGGTTGTCCGCCATGGATGCCCTTGGGGGCCGACTTGCCGCGCTCACCAAAGATGAAAGCCTCGGCGCTGTCTTCGAGCAACTCGATCTCGTAGATCGCGCCCAAGCCCCCCCGGTGCTGGCCATCGCCGCCCGAGCCCGGGCGCAAGGCCCACTGCGTGAAGCGCACCGGGTAGGCCGCTTCCAAAATCTCCATGGGCGGGATGGTGGCGGTCGAGATGGGGGCATTGCCGTGCGACAAACCGTCGCCATCCGAGTGGCCTCCGTGCCCGCCGCCAAAAAAGCTGAACATCACCCAGCGCTGCCCTTTGCGCTTGTCGTCGGTCCGGTGACCGGCAATCGACAAGGCGTTGATGGTGCCGTAGGCATGGGCCACAGCCCGCTTGGGGTCGGCCAAGGCCGTGGCGCTGAAGATTACATCGATCATGCGCAAAATCGTTTCGGTGTAGCCGCCCACCGGACGCGGGCGCGAAGCGCTGATGACGAGGCCGTCGGGGATGACAAAGTCCACTGCATCCAGCACACCCGCGTTGGCCGGCACATCGGGGAAGACATGTTTCAAAGCCACATAGCAAGCAGCGACTGCCGTGGCGCGTGAGATGTTCACCGGCCCGGCGCATTGCGCCGAGGTGCGCGAAAAGTCCAGCGTCAGCCGGTCCCCAGCCACCGTCATGTCGAGCGCAATCGTCAGCAACTCGTCTTTCACACCGTCGTTGTCCAGCACATCTTCAAAGCTGTAACGGCCATCGGGCAAGCTGCCGATGTGCGAGCGCATCAGGCGCACAGCCCGTGTGCGCAGCTCCACCAGGGCCTGCGCCACTTTGGCGTCGCCGTATTCGTCGAGCAAACCGTCCATGCGGCGTCCACCCAATTCGAGCGCCGCCAACTGTCCGTTCAGATCACCCCACAGGCTGTCGGGCAGGCGGGTGTTGGCGCGCAAAATGGCCAGCACATCGTCTTCCAGCACACCGCCGCGCAAGATGCGCACCGGCGGAATCTGCACCGCTTCTTGCCAGCACTCGGTGGCCGCCGGGTTGTAGTTGCCGGGCACCGCACCGCCCACGTCGTGCCAATGTGCAGCCGAAGCCAAAAAGCAATACAGCTGACCATTGCGAAAGCAGGGCTTGACCAGCTTGAAGTCGTTGGCGTGGGTGCCGCCTTCGTAGGGGTCGTTGAACAACCACACATCGCCCGGCTGCATACCGCCGCGCTCGGCAGCCACGCGCATGGCGGCGCGCACGGCAAAGGCCATGGCGCCCACAAACACCGGCAAGCCCGATTTGCCCTGGATCAGGGTGTCACCGGTGATGGCGTCGTACAGGCCGTGGCAAGCGTCGTGCGCCTCGGCAATGATGGGGTTGAACGCGCTGCGGTAGAGCGTGGCGTCCATCTCGTCGGCGATTTGTTCGAGTCGGCCGCGCAACACGGCCAAAGTGACCGGGTCCATTGCATTCGGCATTGGTGAAGCTGAAACCATCGGGTTCATCCTTGTTTTCTATTCTTGAGCAAGGGCAGCAAGCCGCCTGCGTCGACCATGTCCATCAAAAAACCCGGGATCGGGGCACACGCCATCGTCTGACCATTCGCACGAATCACCTGTGGTGTGTCACTTTCGAAGTGCAAAGCCAAACGCTCGCCTTCTTCGATCTGACTGGCCTCAGGGCAGGTCAGCAACAGCAAACCGAGGTTGAAAGCATTGCGGAAATACAAGCCGCTGTAGGAAGGCGCGATCACCGCCGCCAGGCCCAAATGCCGCAACACGCCTGCGGCCTGCTCGCGAGAAGAACCAATGCCGAAATTGGCGCCCGCCACGATCACGTCGCCTTCGCGCACACCCGAGGCAAAGTCGCCGCGCACCGCCTCCAGGCAATGCCAGCCGATCACTTCCAGACCGTGCTTCATGTAAGCGCCGGGGGCCAGCGCATCGGTGTCCACATCGGCGCCCACACGCCACACGCGTGCGTTCTCGAAACTGCGCTTGTTCATGTCAACACCTCGCGTGCATCGCTGATGCGCCCACGCAAGGCCGAGGCGGCCACCGTGTAGGGCGAGGCCAAATACACATTCACGCTGGCCGGGCCCATGCGGCCCTTGAAATTGCGGGCGGTGGTCGAAATCACGGTGGAGCCTTCGGGAAAGGTCGCGCCGTAGCCCGCACACGCGCCGCAACTGTTGGGCAGCACAGTGGCGCCCGCGTCTTGCAGGATTTGCATCACACCTTCTTGCGTGGCCTGCGCTTGTTCACGGGCACTGGCCGGGGCCACCATGAGCTGCACGCCAGCGGCCACACGTTGACCTTTGAGCACCGAAGCGGCGGCCCGAAGGTCTTCCAGCTTGGCGCCGGTGCAAGCGCCGATGTAAGCGATATTGGGCTGCACATCGGCAAATTCACCCACATCCCGCGTGTTCGCCGGGCTGTGCGGCGCAGCCACTTGGGGGCTGAGGATGCAAGCATCAAAGCTGTGCTGTTCAAACTCGGCATCTTCGTCGGTATGCCAATGCTCAGCCCCGGCCAAATGCGCCGGGTCCACACCCACGCCGCGCAGGTATTTCAAAGTGGTCTCATCCGCCGCGATCAACCCGGCCTGGGCACCCATCTCGGCGCTCATGTTGGACAGCGTCATGCGTTCGGCCATTGACAGCGCCTGCACGGCAGCCCCCGCGAACTCCACCGCCTGGTATTGCCCACCGTTCATGCCAAAGCGCCCCACCATGTGCAGCATCATGTCCTTGGCCGACACGCCTGCTTGCAGGCGACCCGACCAGTGCATGCGCAAGGTGCGCGGCACCTGCACCCAGATTTGACCGGTGACGCACACGCCCAGCATCTCGGTCGCACCGATGCCGAACATGTAGCAACCAAAGGCACCGCCCGTAGGCGAATGCGAGTCGCCCCCCACGCAAAACATACCGGGCTTGAGATGGCCCCGTTCGGGCAGCACCACATGGCAAATCCCTTCGCTGTCAATCACATGCGGCAGCTTCCAAAGCTTGGCGGTGTCGCGTGCGATCTGCACAATCTGCTGCGCATCGGCGTCTTGTGCGGGCACATAGTGGTCCAGCACCAGCACCACTTTGTTTTTGTCCCAGATCTCAGCGCCCAGCTCATCCAGCATGGGTTTCAAGCGGCGCGGGCCCGATGAGTCATGGAACATGGCCAGGTCCACGTTGCAGGTGACCACCTCGCCCACGGCCACATGGGCGCGACCCGCCGCACGGGCAATGAGTTTTTGCGCCAAGGTTTGAGAAAGGATGGTGCTCATTCTGGTTTGGCTCCTGCGTACTGCACCACCTTGCGCCAGCGCACGATCTCGCTGTCGACAAACCGGGAAAATTCTTCAGGGCTGTTGCCCACAGGCGTGGCACCTTCGTTTTCGATGCGGCGCTTGACCTCAGGCGACTGGACCGCAGCGCGGGCGGCATCGGCCAGCTTTTTGGCCACCTCGGGATTCATGCGCCCCGGCGCAAACAGACCAAACCAGGCACTGGACTCGTAGCCAGGCAGGCTCTCGCCAATGGCAGGCACATCCGGAAAAGCCGCCAGCCGCTTGGCGCTGGTCACGCCCAGCGCCTTGAGCTTGCCCGCCTTGATGTGCGACTGCACATTGCCCACCGCCGCGAACATCAGGTCCACCTGACCGGCCAGCACATCCTGCACCGCCGGGGCTGTCCCTCGGTAAGGGATGTTGACGATGAACACGCCCGCCTGCATCTTGAACGCGTCACCCGCCATGTGCAGCGACGAGCCCAGGGCACCAATGGCAAAGTTCAGCTGACCCGGCTTGGTTTTGGCCAACGCCATCAACTCTTTCACGTTGTTCGCTGACAACCTGGGGTGTGAAACCAAAATGGACGGCGAGGTAGACACCATGGTCAGCGGCGTGAAATCCTTGACCGGGTCAAACGGTAAAGTGGGGTAAAGCGAAGCGTTGATGGCATGGCTGGTGAAACTCATCAACAAGGTGTTGCCGTCGGGCGCGGCCTTGGCCACGGCGTCAGCGGCCAGGTTACCGCCCGCGCCAGGCTTGTTTTCCACCAGCACGGCGCGGCCCAGTTGCGCACCCAAGGCCTGCGCCAGTGCACGGGCCATGGTGTCGGTGGTGCCCCCTGCGGGCGCACCCACCAGAATTTTGATGGGCGACGGTGGTTGAGCCCATGCAGGCAACACCATCCCGCCCAAGCTCAGAAAAATCAACGACAAAAACAATTGGCG
>CAJBLW010000529.1 GCA_903953985.1 uncultured Burkholderiales bacterium | reverse complement strand
CTTGGTCAGCGTCGGTGAAGCCAAAGAAAGCGGGGTCGAGGTCGGGAATATTGGGGCGTTCGGTGCGCTTGAGCGGGTCCAAGTCGGCCCAGCGCTGGCCCACGTTGCGGTAGGCGGCAATCAGCTGCTGAACGGCGGTGCGCTTGCGGCCCATCTCGACATCGGCGCTGGCCATGACGACTTTGGTGCCGCCGGACTTGGCGCGCTCGGCAAAGGCATTGATGACGGGCAGGTGCGGCACATCTTTGGCGTTGGAGCCGTCGACAGCGGGAACGTGCTGTAGGGCGTCGAAGTATTCGCGCCAGGAGTCAGGCACGCTACCAGGGTTGGCCAGGTAATTTTCGTACATCTCTTCGACATACGGGGCGTTGCCGCCGAACAAGTAAGTGTTGCCTTGATAGGCAGCATAGACGGAATTAGTCTCGCTCATATTTCGCTGACCTCCGTTTCCCTCTGGGAAACATAAGTTGGGTGATTTTTACCTTCCGCGACACGGCTGAACCGGTTGGCGGATGCGACTGTGGCATGGGAAGGGCCTGAGTACATCGCGCATTGTGCCACGGCTTGTCGGCTATAAAACTTACAGGCACGGCAAACTGAACTGGCGCATAGCTTTCAGAAAAAAACCTCGCCAAGACGAGGTCCGGTGACAAGGCAAGGGCGTCAGCCCTTGATCTGGTCCACGATCTGCTGCAAGGCGGCCGGATCGTCCATGGTGGTCAGGTCGCCGGGATCGCGGCCTTCAGCTACTGCCTGAATGGCCCGGCGCAGGAGTTTGCCGCTGCGCGTCTTAGGCAATGCCGTGACGAAAAACACGCGCGAAGGGCGGGCCACTGCACCCAACTGCTTGTCCACCACCTTCATAACTTCGCCTTCGAGCTTCAGCCGCGCTGCCGCATCACCCAGACCCGAAGTGTCTTTGGCGATGGCAAAAGCCATGGCCACCTGGCCTTTGAGTTGATCGGCCACGCCCACTACCGCGACTTCGGCGATGTTGGAGTGGCTTGAAATGCTTTCTTCGATCTCGCGGGTGCCCAGGCGGTGCCCTGCCACGTTGATCACGTCGTCGGTGCGTCCCAAGATGAAGAAATAACCGTCTTCATCCCGCACGGCCCAGTCGAAGGTGTTGTAGACCAACTTGTTCGGCACGGTTTTCCAGTACGTCTTGACGAAACGTTCGTCATCGCCCCAAATGGTTTGCAGGTTGCCCGGAGGCAGAGGGCCTTCGATGGTCAACACACCTTTTTGATTGGCACCGGTCAGCTCTTCGCCCGTCTGGTCGTCCACCAACTTGACGTTGTAGCCATAAATGGCCTTGCCGGGCGAGCCAAACTTGCTGGGCGCTTTTTCCACGCCATTGCAAATGCTCAAGATGGGCCAACCGGTCTCAGTCTGCCAATAGTTGTCGATGATGGCCTTGCCGTTGAGGCCTTCGGAAATCCACTTGGCAGTCGGCTCATCCAGCGGCTCACCGGCCAAGAACAGCGCTTGCAGGTTGGACAAATCATATTTAGTCAGCAGCGCAGGGTCTTGCTTTTTCAGCACGCGGATCGCCGTGGGGGCGCTGAACATGACGTTGACCTTGTACTTCTCGACCAGGCTCCACCAGATGCCGCCGTCGGGGCGGATGGGCAGGCCTTCATAAAGGATGGTGGCCATGCCGCCGATCAGAGGACCGTAAATGATGTAACTGTGGCCCACGACCCAGCCGATGTCACTGGTGCAGAAGAACGTGCCGCCGGGTTTTCCTTCAAAAATATTGGGCATGCTGGCCGCCAGTGCCACGGTATAGCCACCGGTGTCGCGCTGCACGCCCTTGGGCTTGCCGGTGGTGCCCGAGGTGTAGAGGGTGTAGCTGGGGTGGGTGGATTCGACCCACACGCAAGGCACCACAGTGTCCATGTGCTTGGCGCGTTCGGTGGCGTAGTCCACATCGCGTCCTGCCACAGGCGTGAAAGTGGACAGATTTCGATTCACCATGACCACCTTGGCAGGCTTGTGGGCTGACAGTTGGATGGCTTCATCGAGCAGCGGCTTGTAGGCCACCACCTTGCCGCTGCGTGAACCCGCATCAGCACTGATGATGACTTTGGGCGTCGCGTCCTCGATGCGGGTGGCCAGGGAGTGCGACGCGAAACCGCCAAACACCACCGAATGGATGGCACCCAGACGCACGCAAGCCAACATGGCGAACGCCGCTTCGGCGATCATGGGCATGTAAATCAACACGCGGTCGCCCTTGACCACGCCCAAATCCTGAAGGATGGCGGCCATGCGCTGCACTTCGGCATGCAGGTCACGGTAGGTGTAGGTTTTTTCTATGTCGGTCTCTGTCGACACAAAGATCAAAGCGGGTTGATCGGCACGCTCGGCCAAGTGACGGTCTACCGCGTTGTGGCACAGGTTGGTTTGGCCGCCGACGAACCACTTGGCAAACGGCGGGTTGCTGTAGTCGCAAATTTGCTGGGGTTGGACTTTCCAATCCACCAGCTTGGCCTGTTCTGCCCAGAAGGCGTCGCGGTCGGTGATCGATCGCTGGTGAAATTCTGTGAAATTGCCCATAAATGTCTCCTGAAAACCCACCAAGTTGAAACCGATAAATTGGGCGATGTCCTTGCATCACCCTGCGCTTCTGAATTCATAATTATGGCCAATGGACTTGCAATAAGCTGACTCAGCCCATGATCAAAATCATCATCGACGAGGGTTGTCCAGCGCACGTCCCACCTGGCCGGTTCACTTGAACAAACTTTGCAGCAGCTTGAAATCGGGGTGCTCTGCCGTGCGAAGCCACTCAAAAGCCACCATTTCGGCGGTCACCAACTCAGCCCCCGCCCCGGCCAGCCGGTCATAGGCGGCATCGCGGTTACGCTCTGTGCGCGAGCTGCAAGCATCGGTCACCACCCAAACCTCGAACTCGTCTTCCAGCAAATCCAAGGCGGTTTGCAACAGGCAAATGTGCGCCTCGCAGCCAGCCAACACGATGGACTTGCGAGGCTCTGCGCCGGGCTGCGGTTTTTGCAGGTGGCGTGGCAAGCTGCGGGCATTTCCCTTGGGGACTTGGGGTGCCTCGGGCTGCAACCATTCACCCAAACCCTCCTCCACCGCGCTGAACTGCATCTTGGCCAACACCTGGCGGCAGTGGCTGCGGATTTCGGGGGGCATCTCACCCAGACGCGAAGGATTTTGTTCCGTGCCCCAGGTGGGCACAGCCAGCGCTTGGGCCAAGGTGGCCAGGCGTGCGGCGTTGGTCCAGACGGCATCGGCGTCCAGCATCGCGGGTTTTAGGCGGGCCTGGAAATCCACCAGCACCAATTGGCTTTCATCTGCATCGATCAACATGTTCAGTCCTTGGAGTGTCTGGGTCAGGATTGTCGCAGCAGCTCCGGTACCAGAAAACGTGGAATGGAGGCGCTGCGGAGAACATGTGGTCTGAGACAGGAAAGGCGACATTATTTATTAAGCCAAAAATATCCGTTATGCTGCAAGAATATGCGATGGATCATTTTTTTATCTTTGGCTACAGCCCTGAACCTCCCTGCTTGGTCTCTCCCGACAGAAGAAGCACCGACTGTGGGGTTGGTCGAACGGGGCCTGGTCTCACAGATCGGCACCCAATTGAGCGCGGTCAAGAACAAAGCAGGCGACCAAGCTGCAGGCATGGTGGAGCAGGCCATGGGTTTGTTGGGCGTGCCCTACCGCCGCGGCGGCAGCAGCGAAAGCACCGGTTTCGATTGCAGTGGCTTTGTGCGCCACCTGTACGAGAAATCGGTCGGTCAAATTTTGCCGCGCCGCGCTGCGGACCAAGCCCAGGCGACCGAGGTCATTGACCGCGAAGAACTCAAGCCCGGCGATCTGGTGTTTTTCAACACCATGCGTCGGGCCTTCAGCCATGTGGGCATTTACGTGGGCGATGGCAAATTCATCCACGCACCCCGCGCGGGCAAAGCGGTCAACGTCGAGGACATGCGCAGTGCTTATTGGCAAAAACGCTTCAATGGTGCACGTCGATTGCCCGTGAACGGCGACAATCCCAAAAATGAAAACTCAAATTGATCACCTCGTGGTGATGGCAGCTTCTCTGGATCAAGGCGTGCAATGGTGCGAAGACACCCTGGGCATCACCCCCGGTCCCGGTGGCGAGCATGAAAAATACGGCACCCACAACCGCCTCTTCAAGATCGCCTCGCCCCAATTTCCCCTGGCTTACTTCGAAATCATCGCCATCAACCCACAGGCCGTGATCCCCAAAAGAGCCCAGGTGCCACGCTGGTTCGACATGGACAACGCCGCTTTGCAAAAAGCCGTGGCACAAGGCCCCAGGCTGATCCATTTCGTCAGCAGCACCGAAGATGTGAAGGCCGCCCGCCATGTTTTGCGAACCCAAGGCATCGAGCGCGGACAGGTGGTGCACGCCAGCCGCAAATCAAGCAAGGGCACGCTCAACTGGCAAATTACCGTGCGCGAAGACGGCGATCGACTCTTCAACGGCTGCATGCCCACCTTGATTCAGTGGGGCAAGCCCGAGGCGACCGATCCGCTGCGCCTGCACCCGCGCAACAGTTTGCCCCGCTCTGGCGTGACACTGCAAAGCCTGACAGTGAGCCACCCCAGCGGCGAAAAGCTGCAAGCCGCTTACGAAGCCATCTGTTTGGCGGGCATCGCCATCGAAACCGGCCCAGCCAACCTGGTGGCCAACTTGCAAACCCCCAAAGGCCTGGTGCAGCTGCAAAGCTTGGGGTTTTAAGTCTCTTTGGGCAATGCCAAAAGCAGCGCCATGCCCACGAGCATCACCGCAGCTGTTAGCCACAAAGCGCCTTTGAAACTGCCCGTGGACTGCGCCATGGCCCCGGCCACGACGGGCGCGATCATTTGCGCGGCGCCGTAGCTCAAGGTCAAGCGGGCCATGGCCTTGCCGGGGTTTTGGGGCGCACGCCGCCCTACCAAGGCCAAGGTCAAGCTCACGATGCCGATGAAGGTCGCCCCATAGCCCACGGCACCGGCCAGGGCTGCTGCCAATGAACCCGACAAAGCCGGCAGCAAGATGGAGACGGTCTGCAGACCAAATGCCAGCAGCAAGGCCGGGATGTCACCCCACTTTCGGGCCACACGGTCCCACAAAAACACGGCGGGCATGGCCGCCAAGCCCACCAACGCCCAAGCCAAAGCACCCTGCCCGGCCAAAGCCGGTTCGCGCTCCACAATGGCCACGGTGAACGTGGCACTGATGACAAAGCCCCAGCCTGCCGCAAAATAGCTCAGCGCCATGGTCGCCATCCAGCGGCGCGAGACCAATGGCTGCACCTGAGCCGCCGCTGTAGCGATGGACGCAGGCGGTACAGGTGGGCGCCACAGCCAGGCCGGCACAAAAAACACCAAGCCCAGCGCGGCAAAGGCGAGCCACTGGTCTGACCACAGCGTCCAGATGCCGGACAAGACCCAAGCGCCCAGGGCCGACACCACGATACCCAGCCCCAGGCCGATGAACAACACACCCAGCTCGGGCCTGCGGCCCTGGCGCATCAGCCAGCCCAGCACCAAGCCCGATCCGAGCAACATGCCCGTGGCCCCGCACAACCCGCCCAAGAAGCGCCACAGCCCCCAGGCTGGCAACCCACTCGACAACGCCATGGCCGCCGTGGTGAGCAAGGCCATCCACAGGCCAGCACTGTAAAAACGGTGACGCCAACGCACATCGTCCATCCAGGCGGTCACCAAGGCGCCGACGATGTAGCCCGCGTAATTGACCGCCGCCAAGCCCCCGGCGGCCGCGTCATTCAAACCGGTTTGCGCCTGCAAAGCGGGCAACAAAGGCGTGTAAGCAAAGCGAGCCAGGCCAATGGTCAGCACCAAGCCGCAAATGCCCCCCAACATGACTTGCCAAGGTTGCAGCGAACGGGAGGTGGATGTGTCTTGCATAGCGCGCCAAGTATCCACGCATTTGTGCCGGCCTTGGGCGCAAGGCGCACAAGCGCTGACGCTTGGGCAACAGCGCACCGCGTCCCGAACATGACAGCCAGCCCCCTGTGACAAAGGGTTTTCACCATCCCGGCCCGACCTGCAGGCCCCTAAAGTGAAATGCTCACAAGGAGTTGTTCATGCCCACACGTTCTGCCACCCCCACTGCCTCTGCACTGTCCGCGCGCGGTTCTGCCCGCCGCATCGCCAGCCCCATTCGCCGCAGCCTGGGTGGCCTGTTGCTGGGGTTGGGGGCTTTGAGCGCCGTCGGCGCCTCGGCGCAAGCTTTTCCCACCAAGCCCTTGCGCCTGGTGGTGACCTTTCCCTCGGGCGGTGCGCCCGACATCCTGGCCCGCTTGTTCAGCGAAAAAGCCCAACTGGGCTTTCCGGTGGTGGTGGACAACCGGCCCGGTGCGGGCGGCAACATTGGCGCGGACAACGTGGCCAAGTCGCCCGGCGACGGCCACACCCTCGTGATGGGCACGGTCGGGACGCATTCCATCAACGGCGCGCTCTACGAAAAAATGCCTTACGACATGGTCAAGGATTTCTCGCCAATTTCACTGATCGCTTCTGCACCCAACCTGCTGGTGGTCAACAACGCCCTGCCCGTCAAAAATGTGCCCGAGCTGATCGCTTACATGAAAGCCAATCCCAACAAACTCTCGTTTGGTTCCCCAGGCATCGGTACCTCGGTGCACGTCTCGGGCGAGCTCTTCAAATCGCTCACCGGCACCACCATGGAGCATGTGCCCTACAAGGGGCGTCAATTTGCCATTCCCGACCTGATCGGTGGCAGCATCCAGGTCATGTTTGACAACATGCCCTCAGCCCTGCCGATGGCCAAGGAGGGCAAGATCAGGGCTTTGGCACAGACGACAGCCACCCGCTCACCAGCCGCCCCCGACGTGCCCACCGTGGCCGAATCGGTGCCTGGCTTTGAGGCCACCACCTGGTTTGCCATGTTTGCCCCGGCCAATGTGCCCCGACCCGTCATCGACAAGCTCAACGCCGAAGTGGTGCGCGTGTTCAAGCTGCCCGAAGTGCAAGAGCGCCTGAAAACGCTGGGTCTCGATCCAGTGCTGTCCAGCCCTGCAGAGCTTGCGCGCTACCAGGCCACGGAGATCACCAAATGGGCCAAGGTGGTGAAAGACTCGGGCGCCAAGGCGCAGTGATACGACCTGTTGTGCCGCGCTGAAGGCACTCAGACCAGCTCGGAGATTTCGATCAGGTTCAGATCGGGGTCTCTGAGGTAGATGGATCGAATTTTTTGTGTGGCCCCGGTGCGCATCACCGGACCCTCCACGATGGGCCATGCGGCCTGGACCACCCGGGCTATGACCTCATCCAGCGGCAAGCTGGCTATGAAACACAGGTCGAGTGCGCCCGGCACGGGCAGATGGGCTTTGGGTTCGAACTCCCGACCGCGCACATGCAGGTTGATTTTTTGGTTGCCAAACTTGAAGGCTTGGCGCTGAACCGGAGGGGTGCCACCCACAAAGGTTTCGAGCTGCATGCCCAGCACGCGGGTGTAAAAGTCGATGCAAGCGGCCTCGTCGCAGGTGGTCAGCACCAAATGATCCAGATGGTCAATCATGTGAAAAACTCCGATTTATAGACGGCTAAAAAGCCCGTTCAGGCCACAATGCCCTGCTCGCGCAGCGCCTGAATTTGCGCGGCGCTCAGGCCCATGCCACGCAGCACAGCATCACTGTCTTGCCCCACACCTGGTGCGTTGCGCCGGTGACCGCCCGGCGTGCGAGAGAGCTTGGGCACGATGCCGGGCACCATCAAATCGCTGCCGTCGTCCATGTGCACCGTTTGCAGCATGCCGCGGGCCTTGTAGTGCGGGTCTTCGGCGATGTCGGCCACGGTGTATATGCGCCCAGCCGGCACGCTGGCGCGGTCCAGCGCGGCCAGCACCTCGTCCACCGTGTGTTGCGCGGCCCAGTGGCCAATCACCCCATCGATTTCGGCCACTCGGGCCACGCGGCCAGTGTTGTCCTTCAAGGCCGGGTCATGCGCCAGGTCGTCCCGGCCAATTTCGGCCATCAACCTCTTGAAAATGCTGTCACCATTGCCCGCAATCAGGGCGTAGCCGCCGTCCTTGCACAGGTAGGCGTTGCTTGGGGCAATGCCCGGCAATGCACTGCCCGCAGGTCCCCTCACGGCGCCAAAAGCACTGTATTCGGGCAGCAGGCTTTCCATGCAGTTGAACATGGCCTCGTACAAAGCCACGTCGATCACCTGCCCCCGACCCGAAGTCTGCCGCTCGTGCAAAGCCAGCAAAATGCCGATCACGCCATGCAAAGCCGACAGCGTGTCACCCAGGCTGATGCCCACTCGCACCGGCACCCTGCCCGGCTCGGCCGTCAGGTGGCGGATGCCGCCCATGGCCTCGCCCACCACGCCAAAGCCGGGGCGGTCGCGGTAAGGGCCAGTCTGGCCGTAGCCGCTCACGCGCAGCATGATCAGGCGGGGATTGAGCGCCAGCAAATCATCTGGACCTAAACCCCATTTTTCCATGGCGCCAGGCCGGAAATTTTCAATCACCACATCGCTTTCAGCCGCCAGCTGGCGCACGATGTCCTGCGCAGCAGCCTGCTTGAGGTCCAGCGCCAGAGACTGTTTGTTGCGCGACTGCACCTGCCACCAGACCGAGGTGCCGTCTTTCATCAAGCGCCATTGCCGCAGGGGGTCGCCCGCGCCGGGCGGCTCGATCTTGACGACATCGGCCCCGAAATCGGCCAGAGTTTTGGCGGCAAAAGGGCCGGCGATCAACTGGCCCAATTCGAGGACCTTGAGACCGGCCAGGGGGCCGGTGCTGGGTAAAAAAGCTTTGGATTGATTCATGGCCTCAAGTGTAGGCAATCGGACACCCCACACCATGGGTGTCATCACACGGGATCAATCCCGGTAAATCGCGATCTGCGGCGGCCCCTCACCTTGCACCACGCCCCGGTACATGCCTTCGGTGTTGAAGGCCAACTGGTAGTGGCCATGCCGGTCCAGCGCAATCACCCCGCCGCGCCCGCCTGTGGCATCGAGTTTTTCGTGCAAGGTGGCTTGAGCGGCTTCAGCCAAACTCAAGCCGCCATAGGCCATGCGGGCCGCAATGTCGTGCGCCACCACCCCGCGCATAAAAAATTCGCCCGCACCAGTGGCCGAGACTGCCGCCGTGGCATCGCAAGCATAGGTGCCTGCGCCAATCAGGGGCGAATCGCCTACGCGGCCAAACATTTTGTTGGTCATGCCACCGGTGGAGGTGGCTGCGGCCAGATGGCCTTGCGCATCCAGCGCCACAGCCCCCACAGTGCCGAACTTGCGGTCAATGGGCTCGGGCGCAGGCTGACCCTGTGAACGATGCCCATCGTGGTCCAGCATCACCTGGTTTTGGGCCAAAGCGGTTTGCAACTGTTGCCAGCGGTGCGCGGTGTGAAAGTACTCGGGCCCCTCGAGGGCCAAGCCCTGCGCGCGGGCAAAGGCTTCCGCCCCTTGACCCATCAGGAACACATGCCCGCTGCGCTGCATGACAGCCTGCGCCGCCAACACAGGATTGCGCACCGACACCACGCCGGCTACGGCACCGGCCTGACCCGTGGCGCCGTCCATGACGGCGGCGTCCATTTCGTTGCGGCCCTCGTGGGTAAAAACCGAACCTTTGCCTGCATTGAATAAGGGGCAGTCTTCCAGCACACAAACTGCTGCCACCGCCGCATCGAGTGCGGTGCCGCCTTGCAGCAGCAAGGTCTGCCCGGCCCGCAAAGCTTGGCCCAAGGCATCGCGGTATTCGCGCTCTTGCGCCGGGCTGAGGTCGGCACGCGTCAAGGTGCCTGCACCGCCATGCACCAACAAGGTCACTGGGGCCTGCGCAATCACCTGCATTTGCGTCACCTCAATCGTTCAGGTGGCAAGCGGCCTGGTGCTGCGTGCCCACGGCTTTGAGCACGGGCTCTTCCACCTTGCAGCGCTCAGTGGCCTTGGGGCAACGGGGGTGAAAGTGACAGCCGCTGGGGCGGTTCACCGGGTTAGGCACATCGCCGGTGAGCACGATGCGCTGCTTTTTGGCCTTGGGGTCCGGAATGGGCACGGCCGAAAGCAGGGCCTCGGTGTAGGGGTGCTTAGGGCGGGTGTACAAATCGCGCGAGGGCGCGATCTCGACCACGCGGCCCAGGTACATCACGGCCACCCGGTTGCTGATGTGCTCGACCACCGACAAATCGTGCGCGATGAACAAATAAGTCAGGCCCATTTTGGCCTGCAGATCTTCGAGCAGGTTGATGACCTGCGCCTGAATCGAAACATCAAGGGCCGACACCGGCTCGTCACACACGATCAATTTGGGCGACACGGCCAAAGCACGGGCAATGCCGATGCGCTGGCGCTGGCCGCCCGAAAACTCGTGCGGAAAACGACGCATGTGGTCAGCGTTCAGGCCCACGGTTTCCAGCAAATCGACCACGCGGGCCTGGTATTCAGTGGGCGACTTGGTGAGCTTGTGGATGGTCAGCGCTTCACCAATGATGGCTTCGACCGTCATGCGCGGGTTGAGCGAGGCGAACGGGTCCTGAAAAATGATCTGCATGTCACGCCGCACTTCGCGCAGCGCTTGAGGGTTCATGGCGGTGACGTCCTGGCCATCGAATCGCACCTCGCCATTGCTGGGCTCGATCAGGCGCAAGATGCAGCGGCCCGTGGTGGACTTGCCGCAACCGGACTCGCCCACCATGCCCAGGGTTTCCCCGGCAGCAATGCTGAAGCTGACGCCGTCCACGGCGTGCACTCGGTCAACTTCACGGCTGAGCAGCCCCCCCTTGATCGGGAAGTATTTGGTCAAGCCCTTGACCTGCAAAAGTTCGGGCGCTTGGTCGGGCGCTTGACTAATCGCATCGGATGCGTGCGCAGCGTGGGACAAGGAAGCGGTGTCTGAAGTCATATCGCGAAGTGGCAAGCCACCCGGTGACCCGATGTCAGTTCACGCAGCTCGGGCATCTCAGACGCGCAACGGGCGTTGGCGTGCGGACACCGGGGCGTAAAGCGGCAACCGGGGGGAGGAAGGATCAACTTGGGCACAGAGCCGGGAATGGCGTGTAAGCGCTGCTTGTGCGCACTGTCCAGGTCCAGGCGTGGGATGGAGCGGATCAGGCCTTGTGTATAGGGGTGCGCAGGCGAGGCAAACAAGTCCTCCACCGAGGCCTCTTCTACCACCCGGCCTGCGTACATGACCACCACCCGCTGGCAGGTTTCGGCCACCACACCCATGGCGTGTGTGATCAACAAAATGGACATGCCCATCTGCGACTTGAGCCGGTCCATCAGGTCCAGAATCTGGGCCTGAATGGTCACGTCCAGCGCGGTGGTGGGCTCGTCGGCAATCAGCAATTTGGGCTTGCACGACAAGGCCATGGCGATCATCACGCGCTGTCGCATGCCGCCCGAAAACTGGTGCGGGTAATCGTCCACCCGTTGCTCGGGTTTGGGAATGTTCACCAGGCCCAACATCTCGATGGCGCGGGCCTTGGCCTGCTTGGCACTCAAGCCTTCGTGCAAGCGCAAGGACTCAGCAATTTGCTCGCCCACCGTCAAGACCGGGTTCAGCGAAGTCATGGGCTCCTGGAACACCATGGCGATCTCACGGGCGCGGATCTTTTGTATCGCCGCCGAGTCGGCCTGCACCAGATCCTGCCCTTCAAACCAAATTTGGCCGTGGGCAATGCGGCCCGGCGGCATGGCCAGCAGCTTCATGATGGTCATGGCCGTGACGCTTTTGCCACAACCGGACTCACCCACCACGCCCAGCGTCTCGCTGCGGTCAATGTGGAAACTCACCCCATCGACCGCATGCAAGATACCGTCGTCGGTGTCAAAGTGCACCTGCAGATCCTGGACTTTCAACAACGCTTGGCTCATCCGTCAACCTCTTTAAAGCACACGGCGCGGGTCGTAGGCATCGCGCAGACCGTCACCAATGTAGTTGATGGTCAACACCGTGATGAAAATCAACAAGCCAGGAAACAAGGCCCAGTGCGGCGCAATGTCCATGTGGTCCTTGGCGTCAAACAAAATGCGGCCCCAGGTGGGGATGTCGGGCGGAAACCCCAGGCCCAAAAAGGACAAGGTCGACTCGGCAATGATGGCCGCCGCCACGTCGATGGTGGCCGCCACGATCACCGGCCCCATGGCGTTGGGCAAGATGTGCACCGTGACTTGCCGCCAGGGGCTGGCCCCCAAGGCCCGTGCCGCTTCCACGAATTCCTTTTCGCGCAGCGACAAAAATTGGGCACGCACCAGGCGGGCCACCGGCATCCAGCGCAAGCCGCCAATCACCGCCACCACCAAGATGAATACCCCCATCTCGGCACCCACCCATTTTTTGAGGGTGTCATTGAACAGGTAAAAAATCAGCAGCAACAAGGGTAACTGGGGCAAAGACAAGAACAAGTCGGTCAGCCACATCAAAAACACATCAACAGGCCCCTTGGACATGCCCGCCACCGCGCCCACCACCACCCCCACGGTGATGGCAATGACCATGGCCGCCAGGCCTACTGCCAGCGAAATGCGTCCGCCGTACAGCATGCGGGCCAGCAGGTCTTGCCCCAAATCGTCGGTGCCCAAGGGGTGCGCCCAAGAGGGCCCTTGCATGCGGGCGGTGAAATCAATCTCATTGATGGGCACACGCCAAATCCAGGGCCCGAGCAGAACGGCCAAAATAATGAAGCCCAAAATGAAAGCGCACACCACAGCCAGCCGGTGACGTTTGAAACGTCGCCAGGCCTCGCGGCCTGGCGACACCGGCGCTCGGGGGGTTGGGGCCTTCTCAGGCAAAGGAGATACGGGGGTCAAGCCAGCCATACAAAATATCTGCAATGAGGTTGCACGCAATCACCAGCGCGGAGAAAACAAAGGTCACCGCCATCACCACAGGCGTGTCATTGGCCAACATGGAACTGATGATCAAGGAGCCAATGCCTGGCACCCGAAAAATCTGCTCGGTCACGATGGCCCCACCAAAAATGGCGGGCATCTGCAGGGCCACCAAAGTGACCACCGGGATCATCGCGTTGCGCAGCACATGCTTGGTGATGACCACTTTTTCGGACAAGCCTTTGGAGCGCGCCGTGGTCACATAGTCCAGCCGAATCACATCGAGCACAGCCGATCGCACATAACGCGTCCAGGCACCCGCCTGAAACAAGCCCAACACGGCAACCGGCATGATCATTTGCTTGAAATGCTCCCAGAGAAACCGCCAGCCTGTTTCAGGAATATCGGCCCGGTAGACAAATGGCAACCAGTCCAAATGGATGCTGAAAAACAAAATCAGCAAAATGCCCGTGAAGAATGTGGGCAGTGAAAACCCGATGAAGGCCAAGGTGCTGGCGATCTGGTCAAACAAGGAGTAAGGCCGAGTCGCGGCATAAACACCCACCGGAATGGCAATGCACAAGGCCAACAATTGCGACGACCCAATCACCAGCAAGGTGACCGGGATGCGGTCCATGATCAGCGTGTCAACATTGATCCGGCTGATGAAGGAGTAACCCCAATCGCCTTGAACCATGGCCACAAGCCAGTTCCAGTAACGGACCATCAGGGGGTCGTCCAAGCCGAATTTCTCGCGCAAGGACAAGGCCACCTCGGGTGGAATATTCGGATTGGAGACCAGTTCCGAAAATGGATCACCCGGGGCCATGGCCAGCACTGTGAACAGCAACAAGCTGATGCCCAACAAACTGGGCACGGCGATCATGAGTCGCCGCAAGACATAGTGAAACATGGATCAGACGTTTCGGAACCAGTCTTTGAGCATCCACAGGTCGTTGTCCCAGCCGCTCAAAGGCGCGACCAGGTTGTTCACGGCGCCAGCAGTGCGTGGGCGATACACAACGGGAATGATGGCCACATCATTGACCGGCATGTCGTTCATTTTGATGAACAAGGCGGCACGCTTGACCGGATCCATTTCCGACTGCGATTCCAAGTAGGCTTTGTCGTATTCCGGATTGCTGTAACGCGTGGAATTGCGACCCAGCCACTTGTTGGCCTTGGTGGCAAACTGATCGGTCAGGTACTGGTTCATGAACACCTCAGGGTCGGGCTGAGGCATGGTGGTGGTGAACATCTGGATGTCGCAAAAGAACTTGGTGTATGTGTCCGGGTTGGCCGGGTCGGACGAAAAGTACACCGAGGCCGGCACCGATTTCAATTCCAAATCAATGCCTGCCCGTTGCGCTGCTTGCTTGATGATTTGCTGGGTTTTTTGGCGTGGGCCATTGATGGACGTTTGAAACACGAACTTGAGTTTTTTGCCGCCTTTTTCGCGAATGCCATCCGCACCTTTTTTCCATCCTGCTGTCTCCAGCACCTGAATAGCTTTGTCGATGTTGAACTCGAATTTGGTGTTTTTGGAAGCGAAACGCTGGGGGTTATTCAGAAAGTTGGCCGTGGCAATGCCCGTGCGTCCATAAATGAATTTTTGAATACCCGCACGGTCAACCAGCAAGTTCAGGGCCTGGCGCACAGCCAATTCTGAAAGAATGGGGTGTTTGGATTTTGGGTGGGCACGCTCACCGTCGATTTCAGTCCAGGGATCGGCCATGTTCAATTGAATGAACTCGATGTTGCCGCCTGGGGTGATGGATGTTTTGCCCTTGCCCCCTTGCTCCAGGCGAAGCAGCAACTCGTCTTCGACTTGCAAGTTCCAGGCGTAGTCGTACTCACCCGTTTGCAAAACAGCGCGCGCCGCCGACACGGCATCCCCGCCGCCCTTCATCTCGATGCTGTCAAAGTAGGGGCGGTTGGCTTCGTGGTAGCTCGTGTTGATCACACCGCGCAGCATGTCGCCCGGCTTGAAATCCAGAAATTTGTAGGGGCCTGTGCCCACGGGCTTGAGGTTGGCGGGTGCATCGCGCGAGGTGGCACCTTTGAATGCGCCAAAAACGTGCTTTGGAATGATCATGCCTGCGGCACTGCAAAACGGGTCCGCCCAAAATGGCGAAGCCCTCTGGTACTCCACCTTGACCGTGTGGCTGTCGACCTTGGTCACTTTGATGTCTTTGTAGGTGCCAGCGGTGTAAGCGGCTGTGGCCGGATCCAAAGCGTACTCGTAGGTGAACACCACATCGTCGGCTGTGAAGGGCTTGCCATCGTGCCACTGCACATTTTTCTTCAACTTCCAGGTGATGGTTTTACCGTCCCTGGAGACCCCGCCATTGGCAGACGACGGCACTTCAGCCGCCAAAATGGGAATCATGTTGCCATCGCTGTCCCATGCGCCCAAGGGCTCATAAAAGATGCGCGAGCCTTCTTGGTCCTTGGTGCCGCTGGCAAAGTGAGGCTGCAGCAATGTGGGGCCCTGCCACCAGAGCAACTTCAAGGGGCCGCCACCGCCGCGTTTGGTGGGCTTGTAGGCAGAGGCCGTTTGGGCCTGCGCCAGACCAGAGGTCAACAGCATTTGAGCAGCCATGGGCACGGTCAAGCCATAGCCCAGCATGTTGCGAATGAAGTCCTTTCGACTGATGGCGTTTTCCCGGACCTGTTCAATCAATCCGCGCACTGCTTTTTCATCCATGTTCGTCTCCTGATTTAAAAATTGAATAAAGCCTCAAGGCTTGCTCTACACGTTACCCATAAATATCTTGAACAGCATTAGGGTTATGCTTTAGATTCATACAAAACTATCCATCAGGAGACACCATGGCCCTCAAGAAAAGTTCCATCGCCTTGCCCAGCATGACGCCCGGCAGCCAGCGCAGTATTTCAGTTTTGCGCTTTGGCAAAGCCGGTGCACGGCCCAAGGTCTACATGCAAGCGGCCATCCATGCCAACGAAATGCCCGGCACCATGGCCATGCACCACCTCATGCCGCTGCTGACCGAGGCCGACAAGAAAGGTTTGATTCAGGGCGAAATTATTTTGGTTCCCACGGTCAACCCGATCGGTCAGGCCCAGTTGGTGGGCAACTCGCACGCGGGTCGCTACAACTTGCTGAGCTACGAAAACTTTAACCGCAACTGGATCGACCTGAGCGATGCCGTGGCCGAACGTGTGGGCAAGAAGCTGGGGGCGGATGCTGAGGCCAACGTGCGCTCTATCCGCAAAGCAGCGCAAGACAGCCTGAAAGCTTTGAAGCCCCTGAACGAACTGGGAACCTTGCGCGTTGAAGTGCAAAAACTCAGCTGCGATGCCGACTTTGTGCTGGACCTGCATTGCGATATTTACGCCGCCTTGCACCTGTTTGGCGCTAAAAACGATGTAGCCACAGGCACCCTGTCGACGCTTGCGGCCGACCTGGGCGTTGAAGCCACGATGTACAACGACCCCTATCCCAAGGCCCTGACGTTCTCCGGTGTCAACAGCGCGCTGTGGGCGCGACTGGCCGAGCAGTTCCCTCAGGCCAACATCCCACAAGCTTGCATGTCAGTGACGGTGGAGATGCGCAGCCAGCATGATGTGAGCGACGCATTGGGCCAGTCCGATGCGCAGAACCTGTACCGCTGGCTGGTGCGCCAGGGTGTGGTGGGCGGCAAGGCGGCACCGCTAAAAAAATTAAAAGCCACGCCCGCCCCCATGAGCGGCATGGACGTGGGCTACAGCACCTGCACCGGCTTTTTGGTGTTCCACGTCAAGCCCGGTGCCAAGGTCAAAAAAGGCCAAGCCATTTGCGATGTGATCGATCCGGCCAACCCCCACGGCGCCAAAGGCCGAACCACCTTCAAGAGCCAGACCGATGGGGTGATTTTTTCCAGGCGTCTGGACGGTTATCTGTCCTGGCCTGGCCAGGTGATGTACCGCATTTGCGGCCCCAAGCCCCTGCCCCACCGCATCGGTGCCACGGGCTTGGACGACTAATCACCCAACTGCCTTTGTAGGAGCCCACCCCGTGGGCGATGGCTTGCCTTGGCGGTGTGCGTTCAATCGCCCACAGGGTGGGCTCCTACAAAACATCAGCGGGTTCGTTCAAAAAACGCTCCACCAAGCGCGTCCAATACGCCGCGCCCACCGACAAGTTGGCGTCGTTGAAATCGTATTTGGCGTTGTGCAGCATGACGCTGTCCAGGCCGTTGCCCAAACGTAGAAAACTGCCAGGCTTGTGCTGCAGGTAATAAGCAAAATCTTCACTGCCCGTGACTGGCCCGAAGGGAAACACCACCTGCTCAGGGCCGACCAATTCTTCGGCCACTTGGCGTGCGAAATCGGTTTCGGCCTCGCTGTTGATGACCACCGGGTAACCGCGCTCGTACTCGATCTCGACCTCGCCGCCATACGAGCTGACCTGGTCGCGCACTAAATGCGTGATGCGCTCTTGCAAGCGGTTGCGCACCTCGGGGCTGAACGAGCGGATGCTCAAACCCATGGTGGCGAACTCGGGGATCACGTTGGACGCTTGGCCCGCGTGCACCGAACCAATGGTCACCACCGCCGTCTGTGTGGGGTCGATGTTGCGCGAGACCACGGTTTGCAAAGCCATGATCAAACTGCCCGCGATCATCACCGGGTCCACTGCCTGGTGGGGCCTGGCCGCATGGCCGCCACGTCCAATGACCTTGATGCGGCAGTTGTCCGAGGCCGACATGAAAGCGCCCTTGCCAAACATGAAAGTGCCCTGCGCTGCACCGGGATGGTTGTGCATGCCAAAAATTGCGTCGCAGGGAAAGCGCTCGAACAAACCATCGGCAATCATTTGCTGTGCGCCGCTGTTCTTGCCGGCCTCTTCGGCCGGTTGAAACACCAGGTGCACCGTGCCCTGAAACTGCCGCGTTTTGGCCAGTTGCTGCGCGGCCCCCATCAGCATGGCCGTGTGGCCATCGTGACCGCAGGCGTGCATGGTGCCTGCATGGGTACTGGCATAGGGCCTGCCGGTTTCTTCATGAATAGGCAAAGCGTCCATGTCGGCGCGCAAGGCAATGCCGCGGCCTTCGCCGTTGCTCAGCGAGGCCACCAAACCGTGCCCGCCCACATGGCGCGTGA
Source organism: uncultured Burkholderiales bacterium (assembly GCA_903953985.1). Classification (GTDB taxonomy): domain Bacteria; phylum Pseudomonadota; class Gammaproteobacteria; order Burkholderiales; family Burkholderiaceae_C; genus Limnohabitans_A. Next base: position 4,020 of record CAJBLW010000529.1, on the reverse strand, counting down.
CGAGGTAGCCCCAGCCCTCCAGTCGGTCCCCCACCCATTGCGCGGTGGATTTTTCCTGAAACGACAGCTCAGGAAACTTGTGCAGGTGCTGGCGCGCTTCGCGCAGCGAGGGCTCGGCATCGAGCAGGTCCGAGATTTGGCAAAAACAGGTGTAACGAGCGTTCATTGCAGACTTTCAACGTGACAGCGCAGGCACAGTGCCCGAGCCCAGATCCCAATACAAACCGGTCATGACCGTCAAGGCCTCGCGCAGCAACTCGGCAGGCAAATGCTCATTGGGCGCGTGCTGCGAACAGCCGGGGTAAGAGTGTGGCACCCAAATGGTTTTCAGGCCCAGCACGTCGGTGAAGATGTCATTGGGCAAAGAGCCGCCCAGGTTGGGCAGCACCGCCGGTTTTTTGCCCGTGCTGCGGGCCAGCGAATCCACCGCCCAGCGCACCCAATCGTCGTCCGGGTCGATGCGCGTGGCCTTGAACAACTCGTCGCGTGCCGGCTTGATCTGCACAAACCCAAAACCGTGCCGGTCCAAGTGCCTGCGCAAAGCGGGCAGGATGTCATTCGGGTCAATGCCCACCACAAAGCGCAACTGCCCGCAGGCCCAGGCCCGAGCCGGAATGGCATTGACCGGCGTGTCGGGGTTACCGGTTTTGAAGGCCAGCACCTCAAACGAAGACCAGCCAAACACACGCTCAGCGGGGCTCAAGCCCGGCTGACCCCAGCCCGGCTCGATCTCAGGTCCATCGGCACCGCCATTCACTTCGCAATCGGCCAGCACGCGGCGCACCGATTCGGGCAAAGAAGCCGGTTTCCACTCGGGCACCAAAATTTCACCTGTGGCCGACACCAGGCTGGCCAGCGCATGCGCCATCTGAATGCCGGGGTTGGAGATCAGGCCGCCCCAGTTGCCCGAATGGTGAGCGCCCGCGCGCGCTTCGATCGTCAACTCAAAATTGATGCAGCCGCGTGAGCCCAAGAAAATCGTGGGCCGCTCTGCACGCAGCCGCGGACCGTCAGACGCGATCAGCAGATCGGCTTGCATCAAGTTGCGGTTCTCGGCACACACATCGCGCAAGCCCGGCGAGCCGGTTTCCTCACCCATCTCGATCAGGTATTTGGCGTTGAAGCCCAAGCGCCCCCGCTCGGCCAGGACGCAGGCCATGGCCTGCAGGTTCACACTGTGCTGGCCTTTATTGTCGGCAATGCCCCGCCCATACCAGCGCCCGGCCTGCTCGGTCAGTGTCCAGGGCGATAAGCCACTTTTCCATTCTTTGTCCAAGCCCCGAATCACATCGCCGTGGCCGTAACCCAGTGCGGTGGGCAAAGCGGGGTCTTCGATGCGTTCGGCCCACAAAAACGGCGCTTTGGCCTTGGGGTGATGCAACAAACGGCAGGCAAAGCCCATGGCTTCAAAGGCCGGTTGCATCTCTTGCGTCAGATAAGCCTTTAGCTGCTCGGCCCGTTCGGGGTTCTGGCTTTCAGTGGGGGCGGCCACGCGCCGCGCCAAGGTTTGCTGGAAATGGCCCTCGTCAAAATGGCGCTGGGCTCGGTCAATGGCGGCTTGTCGGCTCATGGGGTCTTTCCAAAGCCACGAAAAGTCGTGGCTGGTGAAGTCAAACCACCAAGGTGCCAGCACAGCGCCTGCAAGTCAAGCACCCATGTGCTGGCCTGGCCCGCAGGTTACAGCCAGTTGTGATTTCAGCGCCTGCCGCTGCCCGGTTTGGCAAAGTCGGCATCGACCCAGGCCTGGGCCGTTTGGCGGTTGAGCTTGAACCCGGCATCGACTTTGATTTCAGCCAATTCATCGCCGCCTTCGTCCTGCGCGCTCAGTAAGGCATAGGGGTTGTCCTCGTCGGGCACGATGCGCAGCAGCACCGTGACGCGGCTGTCCTGACCATTGACGGTCACGCTCTGATTCAGTTGCGCATGCAACTGCTGCTCGCTGCGGCGTACAAACTCGCTGGCGGTTTTGACCAGCGTGATGAAGGCGTTGCCATCCAGAGGCTTGGGGTTCTTTTTGTCTCGGCCCATGGTCCAGGGGCCGACCAGCGCCGGCTCGGATGCACCGGCTTTGAACATCGCCACGGCCCAGCCGTCGTCATCGTCGTTCTTGATGACCTGGGCGGTCCAGTTTTCGTCTTGCCAAAGACGGGGTTCTTGCAGCAGCGGCGTGTCGGGTGTGTCGTCGGTCATGGTTCGTTGGCGAAATAGGGGAAGGCGATCATGCCTCATGAAGTCATGCTCATCCGGCATGGGATGAATTTTTGTAGGAGCCCACCCCGTGGGCGATGGGCGTGGCACACGCCCTGAAAACCATCGCCCACGGGGTGGACTCCAACAAGGAAAATTCAAGGCTGCAAATGCAAAGCCAAGACCAGCACCTGGCTTGCGCCTTGCTCGCGCAACATCGCCGCTGCCACGGTGGCGGCCCAACGGGTGCGCACTGTGCTGGCGACCAGCAGCACAGGCCCTGCGGGCAAATCTGCACCAGAAGCCAAACAAATGACCGACTCCAGATGCGACACAACAGGGGTTGAGGCGGTGTTGTCAGGCGCAGACTCGCCACGCCAGCTGAACACATCGTGCAGGGGCAAGCGCCCCTTGCGCGCAATGTGCTCGGCCAGCACGCGGTTGGCCGTCATGTCGGGCGCGGGCAGCGGCACCACGCACACCGGGCGCGCAGGCCAGGTCTTGGCCCAGCGTCCCAGCGTGGCCAAGGCCCCGGCCAGTAAATCGGGCGGCATATCACCGGGGGCCAAGCGCAAAGCCTGAAGCTCGGCCACCCAGCCCGGATCGTCGGCAAAGGCCACAGCGCGGCCCAAATCAAAACCGCGAATCGCCCCCTTACGCCCCACCCCACTTGGCCAGCGCTTGCGCGGCTCGATGTCCACGTCCATGCCGCGCAAGAAGTTGCGGGCCGCGATCAGCTTCTCTTGTGAAGGCGCGAGGCCCGGAAAAGGCAAATGCCCCGTGCACACCGAGCAACGCCCGCATGGCGCAGGCGACGGGTCGTCCAGCGCAGTCTGCAAATAGGCCATCAGGCAGCCCGCACCCTGCGCGTACTGGCGCATGATGCCCGCCTCTTGCTGGCGCACCTGGGCCAGCGCGGTCCACTTGGCGGTGTCGTGCTCATAGGGCACGCCCGTGGCGCGCCAGGCCGAGCCATCCTTGTCCACCACGCCCTCCACCGCCAAAATTTTGAGCAACGCCTCCAAACGCCCCCGGCGCACGCCCGTGTCGGCTTCGATCTCGATCAGGCTACGCTCGTCACCCCCCAGACTTTGCAACACCTTGGCCGCTGTTTGCGGGTCAGGAATCGACGCGGTGGCGAAGTAATCCCAAATGCGCTCATCGGCGTCCGACGGCAGCAACACCCCTTCGGCATGCGCCACCGCACGGCCCGCCCGCCCCACTTGCTGGTAATAGGCCACCGGGGTGGACGGTGAGCCCACATGAACACAAAACCCCAGGTCCGGCTTGTCGTACCCCATACCCAGCGCCGAGGTAGCCACCACCGCCTTGACCTGGTTGTGGCGTAAACGGTCTTCCACTTTAAGGCGGGTGTCGGCGTCGGTCTGGCCCGAATAAGCATCGACCCCATGGCCGCAGCTGCGCAAAAAAGCAGTCAGCCGCTCGGCTTCGGACACCGTCAGCACATAAACAATGCCCGAGCCGGGCAATTGCTCCAGCGCATCGGCAATCCAGGCGTAGCGCTGCAAGGGCGACAAACCGGGCACCACCGACAGCGTGAGCGAGGTGCGGGCCAGCGTGCCGCGAAAAGTCACCGTGGAATCGCCCAACTGCTTGCCAATGTCCAGCGTCACCCGCTCGTTGGCCGTTGCCGTGGTGGCCAGCACGCTGGCGGTGGGTGTGGACAACAGCGCCCGCGCCAGCCGCTGGTAGTCAGGCCTGAAATCAAAACCCCAATCGCTGATGCAATGCGCCTCGTCGATCACGATCAGGCCGACCCGGGCCAGCAAAGCGCCCAGCCGCGCCGCAAAGCGCGGGTTGCCCAAGCGTTCG
>CAJBLW010000528.1 GCA_903953985.1 uncultured Burkholderiales bacterium | reverse complement strand
GCGGTTTTTGATCAGATGCAAAAAAACGATCGTGACAGATGCCAAGCTGAGGCGCTGTCACCTTGGTGGAGGGGATAGGGGCATGGGCACCCGCCCGCAAGACAGCCAAAACAGTGTTTTGAAAGACTCTTTGTACAAATACTTGCAACGGCTGTGGGGTGTGGGACGGTGGGCAGGGGCCTAACGCGGTAAATTCGAAGTGACTTCGTTTTCACTGACAGGAACCCACATGATCATTTTTAACACCCCTTTGACCCCCTTGGGCTTGGCCGCTGTCGCGGTGAGCGTTTTTCTGGCGGGTTGCGCCAGCAACGACGTCACGCCCCAGCAAAAGGGCGCGGGCACTGGCGCGGTGATTGGCGCCGTGGCGGGCCAAATTCTGGGGCGCGACAGCAAGTCCACCGCCATCGGTGCGGGTCTGGGGGCGTTGGGTGGTTACATCTGGTCCAAGAACATGGAGGACAAAAAGCGCGCCATGGAGCAAGCCACGGCTGGCACCGGCACGGTGGTCACGCAGACCAGCGACAACCAGCTCAAGCTGAGCATCCCGAACGACATCTCATTTGACACGGGGCGCGCCGTCATCAAACCGAATCTGCGCCCCATCTTGGACCAGTTTGCGCAAGGCCTTAGCCAGCAGCAGAGCATGGAAGTGCGGATCGTGGGCCACACCGACAGCACCGGCAGCGATGCCATCAACAACCCCCTGTCGGTCAACCGAGCCCAAAGTGCGCGTGACTACTTGGTCTCGCGCGGCGTGAGCGCCAGTCGCATGGCGATCGACGGTCGCGGTTCGCGCGAGCCGATTGCCGACAACGCCACCGATTCAGGTCGGGCCCGAAACCGCCGCATCGACATTTTCTTGGCCGAACGCGGTCAAAGGTAAATTTTTTGCAGCAGCGCCAGCAGCGTTTTGCGCTGTGCTGGCGTGAGCTTGGCGGTTTTTTCCAATTCCAGCTCAGTGGCCGTTTGTTCGGCCTGCACCATCAAGGCCTGGCCCTTGGGGGTGGCGTGCAACCCCACGGCGCGGCCGTCGTGCGGGTGGGGTTTGCGCTCAATCAATCCGCGAGACTCCAGTGACTGGATCAGGCCCACCAGATTGGGGGGCAAGAGGTTGAGCGTGGCACACAACTGTCGGGAGGTCACGCCCGGGTTGTGGCAGATCGTGGACATGACCGAAAAATCCACCGGCTTTAAACCATAAGGGGCCAGGCGCTCCAGAAACAGCTCGATGATGCTCAGTGCGGCTCGGCGGGCGTTGTAGCCCATCAGGGTTTGCAGATAGGTGGTGTCCACTTTGTCCACGGCCGCCACACTGCCGCCTGAAACAGGTTTGGCGGACTGGGTGGCGCCGTGTGGCAAAGCGCTCTTTTGGGGCGCAGAGGGGTTCTTGTTGGGCATGGCCGCGCGATTATGCTGCCACGCCCGTGCACTGCTGCACGATGATGAAGGTGCGCATCTGGAACTCAGGCAACACCCATTGGCGCAAGGCTTTGGCCGGCTTAGTCCAGCGGGCCTCGGCGTTGGGCGTGCTGGGGTCCACACCGGCTTCGATGCGCAACCAGGCCCAGTCCATCAGCACCAAGGCCACAGCGCGCAAATAGTCGTCGGCCACGCGAAAGGGCAGGGCGGCGTCTTGTGGGGCCGCTTTGACAATCTGCTGGGTGACGGCGCGCAGGGTCTGGATGCGGGCTTGCGCCGCAGTGCTGGCTTTGGCGTTTTTGGGCAGATCCAAGGCGATGGTGTCGAGCAGGGCGTTCATGCCCGTGCCGCCATCGGCCAGCACCTTGCGCACCAGCAGGTCAATCGCCTGAATCTCGTTGGTGCCTTCGTAAATCATGGTCACGCGGGCGTCGCGCACGATCTGTTCAATGCCCCATTCGCGCACATAACCGTGTCCCCCCAACACCTGCAGGCAGTCGCTGCCGCCATGAAACGCTTGGTGCGTGAACACCGATTTCATGACCGGCGTGACCAGCGCGCACCAGCGCTGGGCAGCAGCTTGGGTGTCGGCATCGGGGCTGTGTTTGATCAGGTCGAGTTCGAGCGCCGTGCGGTAGGCCAGCACGCGACCGGCATCGACCCAGGCACGTTGCGTGTCCAGAATGCGGCGCATGGCGGGGTGCTCGCCAATCAGATCGGCTTCTCCTGCACTTTTGCCTTTGCCCGGCGCACGCATCTGACGGCGCTCTTGTGAATACGCATCGGCCTTTTGCCAGGCGGCATCCAGCAGACCAATGCCTTGCAGCGCCACATGCAACCGGGCGGCATTCATCATCACAAACATCGCGTTCAAACCCTTGCCAGGCTCGCCCACTATTGAAGAGACCGCTTCGTCAAAACGCATCACGCAAGTGGGGCTGCCGTGCAGGCCCATTTTTTCTTCGATGCGGTCGCAGTGCACGCGACTTTTTGTGCCGTCGGGGTAGAACTTGGGCACGAGAAACAACGACAGACCTTTGGGGCCGGGCGGCGCGTCGGGCAGGCGGGCCAGCACCAAGTGCACGATGTTGTCGGTCAGGTCGTGCTCGCCACCCGAGATGAAAATTTTGGTGCCGCTGACCGCATACTGCCCATCGGGCAGGGGAACGGCTTTGGTTCTGGCCAGGCCGAGGTCAGAACCGGCATGCGGCTCGGTCAGGCACATGGTGGCCAGCCATTCGCCGGTGGCCACTTTCTCCAAATACTGCGCCTTGAGTTCGTCGCTGGCGTGGTGCTTGATGCACTCGTACGCCCCGTGCAGCAAACCCGGTGCCATGGTCCAACCCATGTTGGCTGCACTCAGCATTTCATAGAGCATGGCTTCTAGCACGGTGGGCAGACCTTGACCGCCGTCTTCGGTGCTGGATGCCAGCGCAGGCCAGCCCGATTGCCAAAATGATTGGTAAGCGGCTTTGAAGCCCGGCGGCATGGTGACCGCGCCGCCCGCCCACTGGGCTCCGATTTCGTCACCGTCGCGGTTGAGCGGGGCGATGACTTCGCCCACAAACTTGCCTGCCTCTTCCAGCACTTGCTGCATCAGGTCAGCGTCCGCCTCGGCAAAGGCGGGCAGGGCTTGCAGTTGAGCAGGTGCGTTCAATACGCGTGACAACAGAAACTGCATGTCGTCGGTGCGGGGCTGGTAGGCGTTCATGGCTGTCTTGGGCTCAATGGAGAAAATCCGGCATAGCCGTTACGCGGTGCCGGACAACACAGTATCACTGTGCTGGATCAGGAATCGACGCTGAAGCCGATGCGCTTGATCAGCGGGCCCCAACGCTCAAGTTCCACTTGCGAGCTCTTGAGTTGGTCTGCGACGGAGCCACCAAAAGGAATCAGGCCCACCACGGTCAAAGCGTCCAGCACGCCTTTGTCTTTGAGGGCGGCATTGATCGCCGCGTTGGCCGCCTGCACCACGTTGGCCGGGGTTTTGGCGGGGGCGTAAAAGCCGAACCATTCTTCCACCGTCAGTTCGGGGAAACCTTGCTCGGCAAAGGTGGCGACATCGGGCACAAAAGGCGAACGGGTTTTGCCCGAGGTGGCCAGAATGCGCATCTTGCCGGCTTTGTGGTTGGCAATGAAGTCGCCGTGCGGTGTGAACATGCAAGCGATCTGGCCGCCGACCACGTCGGTCACGCCGGGCACCGAGCCACGGTAGGGCACATGCTTGAACTCGAAGCCCTGGTTCAGGCCCAACAAAGCGCCAATGAAGTGCGGTGTGGAGCCTGCAGCGGGCGAGCCGTAGCTGGCTTGCGCGGGATTGGCTTTGGCCCAGACGATGAAGTCTTTCACGTTCTTGACGCTGGCAGGCACCATGGGGCCGACGGCGAAACCGTGGTGAATCATGGACGCTGTGCCCACAGGGGTGAAGTCTTCAAAAGGCTTGTACTGCAGGTTTTTGAAGATGTGGGGGTAGAGCGAAATGGGCGAGAACGGGGTCATGGCCAACACCGAGCCGTCGGCCGGTGCGCTTTTGAGCAGGTTCAAGGCAATTTGACCGCCCGCGCCGGGGCGGCTGTCGATGATGCCGGCGTTCTTGCTGTAGGGCGTGCCGCCAAATTTCTCGGCCACGCGCCGGGCGCAGATGTCGCCTGAGCTGCCGGGTGGGAAGCCGTAGAGCACTTTGACCTGCTCGATCGGCATGCCGCTTTGCGCCCAGGCTTGCTGGAATGCGGTGCTGCCTAAAAAGGCTGCGCCAACAGTGGATTGAATGAATTCGCGACGGTTGCTCATGCTTGTCTCCTGGAAGGGTGGGTTGAAAACTCAGGTGGGGTGAAACGGAAAATGAAAGCCATCAACTGCACAAAGCCTTGATGTCTTCGGGTACAGCGATCGCTTTGATGCGGTCGGGGTCTTCGGGGTGTTTGATGCAAAAGGCGCGCACTTCGGTGCCTTCACACAGCACGGTGTCGCCGCGCATGACCACATGCTTGTGCACAAACACTTTGTCGCGCCATTCCTGCACGCTGGTGTGCACTTGAATGGTTTCGCCATAGGTGGCGGGGCGGATGAATTTGGTGTTGATCTCCAACAGCGGCGTGCCGATGATGCCGCGCGTCTTGACCAGCTCGCGCCAAGGCAAGATGCCGCACTTCATGAAGAAGTTCAGTGAGGATGCGTCCATCCATTTGGAGAAATTGGGGAAGAACACGATGCCTGCGGGGTCGCAGTCACCGAACATCACTTGTACTTCGTAGACAACGGTTTTGCTCATGTTCGGCTTTCAGCGAGGCGCCATGCGCAAAGCGCCATCGAGGCGAATGACTTCGCCGTTCAGGTGGTCGTTGCTGACGATGTGGCAGGCCAGTTCGGCAAATTCGCTGGGCTTGCCCAAGCGTGCCGGGAAGGGAATGCTGGCGGCCAAGGACTGCTGGATCGGTTCGGGCAAGCTGGCCAGCAAAGGGGTCTTGAAGAGACCGGGGGCGATGGTGCACACGCGAATGCCGTGTTGTGCCAAGTCGCGGGCCATGGGCAGCGTCATGCCGACCACACCAGCCTTCGAGGCGCTGTAGGCCTGCTGGCCCACTTGGCCATCGAAGGCCGCCACTGAGGCGGTGAAGACCATCACACCTCGCGCACCGTCTTCCATGGGATCGAGTTTTGAGCAGGCCTCGGCAAACAAACGCGCCGCGTTGTAGGTGCCGATCAGGTTGACGTTGATCACCTTGGCAAACTCCTCCAGTGGTGCGGCCTTGCCGTCTTTGCCGACCACGCGTTTGGCGGTGCCGATGCCGGCGATCTGCATCAGGATGCGGGCGGGGCCCTGGGCTGCAGCGGCCGTCTGGATGGCCTGGGCCATGCTGTCGGCATCGCTCACGTTGCAGTGCACAGCCACGCCGCCAATGTCGGCTGCCACGCGCTCAGCGTTGTCCATGTTGAGGTCGAGCACGGCGACCTTGGCGCCTAAGCGGGCCAGTTCGCGGGCCGTGGCCTCGCCCAAACCAGAGCCGCCGCCGGTGACCAATGCTGTTTGTCCTTGGATGTTCATGTCATTTCCTTTTGATATCGTTTTTTGTACGGGCTCACCTCAAGGGCGATGGTCTTTAAGGTCGTGTGCCATGCCCATCGCCCACGGGGGGTCATGCTGCTTCGGGGTTTTCGATCAGCAGCGCAATGCCTTGACCACCACCCACGCAGGCGCTGGAGATGCCGTACCGCAAGCCCGAGCGCTGCAGTTCACGCGCGAGCGTGATCGTCAGGCGCACACCGGTCGCAGCCAGGGGATGGCCGAGGGCGATTGCGCCACCGTTGACATTGAGTTTGGACAAATCAAGGCCCAGCTCGCGACCCACGGCAAGTGTTTGGGCGCCTTGGGCTTCGTTGATTTCGAAGCGGCCAATGTCCGACAGCTTGAGGCCGGTGCGCTCCAACAGCAAACGGATGGCGGGCGCGGGGCCGATGCCCATGATCTCAGGCGGCACGCCCACGGCCGCAGCGGCCACTACGCGGGCCAAAGGTTTCTTGCCATGCGCTTTGGCATAAGAACCCGAGGTGACCACACACGCCGCCGCCGCATCGACCAAGGCCGAGCTGTTGCCACCGGTCTGCACGCCACCTTCGTACACCGACCGGAGCTTGCCCAGTACCTCGGCAGGCGAAATGCGTGGGTGCGTGTCGGCGCTGACCTCGGTCACTTTGCCTTGCAGCTTGATGCCGCGGGGAACGTAGCCCTCAAGCTCGAATTTTTCTGTAACTACGGGCACGATTTCTCCGGCATGGAAACCGGCTTGCTGCGCAGCCACGGCCTTGGCGAACGAGTCGGAGGCGAACTGGTCCACCTCTTCGCGGGTGATGTTGTATTTTTTCGCCAAGTTCTCGGCGGTCTGGATCATGTTGATGCCTGCGGCCGGATCTTTCAGGGCTTCCCACATGAAGTCCTTGAAGCCCACAGGCGCGCCCAGCTTGAAGCCGGTGCGGTGGTCAAAGGCGGCGATTGGGTTGCGCGTCATGCTCTCGGTGCCAACCACCAGCGCAGCCTCGCACACGCCCGCCTCGATTTGTTCACCGGCCTGTCGGAACAGCTCAAAACCGGTGCCGCAAATGCGTTGCACCATGATGGCGGGCACCTCTTGCGGGACCCCTGCGTACAGCCCGATGTGGCGCGGCAGCACAAACTGATCGAAGTCGCCCGGGGCCATGTTGCCGGTGATGACCGAGCCGATGTCTGTCGCCGCGATGCCAGCGCGTTTGAGCGCTTCGCGTGCGGCCTTGATGCCCAGGTCGGTGGGCGAGATGTGGCCCAGCGCCCCGCAGTAATCGACCATGGGCGTGCGCACGCCCTCGTGCATCCACACATCGGCAAACGCGTTGAAAAATCCTTTAGAAGCCATGTGTGTCTCTTTAAGCGTTGGGTTTGAGAATGAAGTGCAGCGTGTCCGCATGCAAGGCGGCCACGGTGTCAGCGCGGTGGGCGAGGACCGAGCGTTGGTTGATCGAGCCCTTGTCGGTGATCTCGCCCTTGTCGATGGTGGGCGGCTCAATCAGCAAACACAGCCGAGCAATGCGGTTGGCGCTGCCGGTGGCGGTTTGGGCCAGGGTGTTGACGATGTCCTGGAACTTGGCCAGCACTGGGGCCGAGGCGAGCACGTCCGACATCGATGCATTCGAACCCAATCCGCTGAGCGCGCGCACAGCCGGCGTCGGGAAAATCATGGCGCCGACTTCCTTCATGTTGATGCCGGTGAGCACCGCATCCTGAATGTACGGCGCACCCGCTGCAATGATCTTGCCGCGCAGCGGGCCCACGCTGACAAATGTGCCGGTGGCCAGCTTGAAGTCTTCTGCAATGCGGCCGTCAAACTTCAGGCCCAGATGCACATTGGCGTTGTCAATCCATTGGACCGCATCGCCGGTTTTGAAGAAGCCTTCTTCGTCAAACGAACCGGCGGTTTCTTCGGCGTTGCGCCAGTAGCCGGGTGTGATGTTGGGGCCACGGTAGCGCACCTCGGTTTTGCCTTGACTGTCCACCAGCTTGAGCTCCAGACCGGGCGTGGGCACGCCCAGGTCGCCCGCTTGTACAAATGGGTTGGTCACAAAGATGCCAAAGGGGCCGGATTCGGTCATGCCCAGGCCGGTGCCCATGACGATGCGCTCGCCGATCTCGCGCTCTTGAGATTCGTAGAGACTGTCCCAAATCGGTTGGGCCAATGCGGCTCCGGCATAAAAGAACATCTGCATCCGCGAGAGCAGCGTTTTGCGCAGCTGGTCATCGGTCTTCATGGCGTGGGCAATCGCTTCAAAACCCGTGGGTACGTTGAAGTAAACCGTGGGCGCAATCTCACGCAGGTTGCGCAAGGTCTCGTGCATCAGCGCGGGCGTGGGCTTGCCGTCGTCGATGTAGAGCGTGCCGCCGTGGAACACCGTCATGCCAAAGTTGTGGTTGCCACCAAAAGTGTGGTTCCAGGGCAGCCAGTCGACCAGCACCAATTCGTGCTCGGCCAGCACGGGCATGGATTGGGCCATTTGCTGTTGGTTGGCGCACCACAGGCGCTGGGTGTTGATGACCGCCTTGGGCAGCTTGGTCGAGCCGCTGGTGAACAAAAACTTGGCGATGGTGTCGGGGCCGGTGGCGGCCATGGCGGCATCCACCGCGGGAGTGGCGGCCGTGGCGCACAGGCTGTCAAAAGCTGTGACCGTGCGGCCGGGCACTTGGCCCTCGACCATCACCACTTCCATGTCGTCGGCCACCGTGGCGGCTATCGCTTTGGCATAGCGGGCGTCCGAGGCAAACACCAGGCCGGGCGTGACAGTGCGCAGCACATGCTTGAGCTTGTCGAAGTCCACGCTGACCAAGGAGTAGGGCGGCGAGGTGGGTACAAAGGGCACACCAGCCACCAGACAACCCAGGGACAGCAAAGCGTGCTCCAAGCTGTTTTCGCTCAGGATCACCACCGGGCGCTCGGTGCTCAGGCCCCGGTCGATCAGGCTTTGCGCAATGCTGCGCGCCGTTTGCCAAGCCTGTGCATAGGTGATGTGACGCCAGTCACCCAGCGTGCCATCGGCATTCTTCACGCGGCGAGCCATGAAAGTCTGCTCGGGCTTGACCTGCGCCCAGTGCTGTAGCCGGTCGGTCAGGCGGTCCGGAAAAGCCTGCAGCGCCTGATCGGCTTGCAGGTAGCGCGTGCCGGGTGCGCCATCGCGCACGCTGACGCGGGTCACGCCGAACTTCAGGGGACGGAATTTGGGGGCGTTCATGCGCGTCTCCGGGTCAGCTTTTCTGCACCTTGGCCGCCTTGCCTTCGAGGAAGGCGCGCACACGGGCTTTGGCTTCGGGGGCGGCTTGGGCGATCGAGGCCATCAGGGCTTCGGTGAACAGACCGTGGTCAGCCGGTTGCTCGGCAATGCGCGGCATGGCATGCGTGAGCGCAAAGTTGGTCAGCGGTGCGTTGGTGGCGATGCGGGTGGCCAGCTCGATGGCCTTGGCCAAAGCTGTTCCGGTGGGCACCAAGTATTGGGCAAAGCCCGCACGCTCGCCCTCTTGCGCGTCGTACACACGGCCCGTGAGCATCATGTCGATCATGCGCGCCGTGCCGATCAATTTGGGCACCCGTACCGAACCGCCGCCACCCACAAAAATGCCGCGTGTGCCTTCGGGCAGGGCATAAAAAGTGCTCTCGTCGGCCACGCGGATGTGGCTGGCGCTGGCCAACTCCAGCCCGCCGCCCACCACCGCACCGTGCAGTGCGCTGACCACGGGCACACTGCCTTGTTCGACCGCGTTCAGGGCCACGTGCCAGCCGCGGGAATGGAAAATGCCCTCGCCGGCGTCGCGCTCTTTTAATTCAGACAAATCCAGCCCGGCGCAAAAGTGGTCACCCTCACCGTGAATCACTGCGGCGCGGGCTTCAGGGGGCAGGTTCTGAAACACATCACGCAGCGCTTCAATCAGGGCGTCGTTGATCGCATTGCGCTTGGCCGGGCGGCACAGGCGCACCACGGCTACAGCGCCTTGCATGTCAAGACTAACGCCATGGGCAGCGGCACGTTCCAGGATGGGGTGGGGAGAGGTGGTCATCGCAAAGGGTCCTGGGCG
>CAJBLW010000527.1 GCA_903953985.1 uncultured Burkholderiales bacterium | reverse complement strand
GAACTTCGCCATCAAGTCAAAAACCTCGTCGGCTTTGTCTTCGGGGATGTCGTTCTTGGCGGCCCCAGCGCGGAAGATGGCGCGGTGCTCGTCCATTACTTCGGCCTTCTTCTTGCCCATGGCGCGGCGCAACATATCGGCGCCACCCAGCGAGTAACCGCCCAAGATCTGAGCCGTCTGCATCACCTGCTCTTGGTAAACCATGATGCCGTAGGTCTCGCTGAGCATGTCGGCCACCAGCGGGTGCGGGTATTCAATGACCTCGCGCCCGTGCTTGCGGGCCACAAAGCTCGGGATCAGGTCCATGGGGCCCGGTCTGTAAAGCGCGTTCAGCGCAATCAGGTCTTCCAGGCGGCTGGGACGGGCGTCGCGCAACATGCCTTGCATGCCGCGGCTTTCAAACTGGAACACGGCCTCGGTCTTACCATCCGAAAACAGTTTGTAGGTCTGCGCGTCGTCCAACGCGATGTTCTCAAAGGCGAATTTCTCCTGGCCCTTGTGACGCTTGATGATGAACTCGCGGGCGATCTCCAAAATCGTCAGCGTGGCCAGGCCCAAGAAGTCGAACTTCACCAGGCCTGCCGCTTCCACGTCATCCTTGTCGTATTGGCTTACCGCCGATTCGCTGCCCGGCTGCTGGTACAGCGGGCAAAAGTCGGTCAGCTTGCCCGGCGCAATGAGCACGCCCCCGGCGTGCATGCCCACGTTGCGGGTCATGCCTTCGAGCTTTTGCGCCAACTCGATCAAGGTCCTGACATCCTCTTCGCGCTCGATGCGCTCGGCCAAGATCGGCTCCATGGCAATGGCGTAGTTGTTCTTGTCACCCTCTTTGGGTGTGGCAGGCGGGTATTGCAACGTGACCGACATGCCCGGCTTATTGGGGATCAGCTTGCTGATGCCGTCGCAAAAGGTGTAGCTCATGTCCAGCACGCGGCCCACATCGCGTATCGCCGCACGCGCAGCCATGGTGCCAAAGGTCACAATTTGGCTGACGGCGTCGCGGCCGTATTTGTCCTTCACGTAATCGATCACCCGATCCCGGTTGCCTTGGCAAAAGTCGATGTCGAAGTCGGGCATGGACACCCGCTCGGGGTTCAAAAATCGCTCAAACAGCAGGTTGTACTGCAAGGGGTCAAGGTCGGTGATCTTGAGCGCATAAGCCACCAAAGAGCCCGCACCCGAACCCCGGCCCGGGCCCACGGGGCACCCGTTGGCCTTGGCCCACTGGATGAAGTCACCCACGATCAAGAAGTAGCCCGGAAAGCCCATCTTCAAAATGGTATTCAACTCAAATTCCAGACGATCCACATAGTGCGGCCGCTCTTCGTTGCGTTTGTCCAGGGCCGGGTACAGGTGAAGCAATCGCGCCTCAAGCCCTTCGAAAGACACATGCCTGAAATAGTCTTCGACCGACATGACCACCCCGTTCACGGGTGGAATCGGGAAGTCTGGCAACTGCGGTTTTCCCAACACCAAGGTCAGGTTGCAGCGCTTGGCGATCTCGAGCGTGTTGGCAATCGCGCTCGGTATATCGGCAAACAGGGTGCACATTTGCGCTGTGGACTTGAAATACTGCTCGCGCGTAAAGCGGCGCACACGGCGCTGGTTGGCCAGGATTTCGCCCTCCGAGATGCACACCCGTGCTTCGTGGGCTTCGTAATCGTCAGGCCCATGAAACTGCACCGGGTGTGTGGCCACCACCGGCAAACCCAAACGAGCAGCCAGCGCCACGGCACCGGCCACTTGCGGCTCGTCTTCCGGGCGGCCTGCGCGTTGCAGCTCCAGATAAAAACGGTGCGGGAAAATCGAGCCCAACTGCAGCGCCACGTCGGCCGCCTTGTCGGTGTCCCCCTGCACAAGGGCTTGACCCACTGGCCCGGCTTGCGCGCCCGACAGCAAAATCAGCCCTTCAGACAACTCTTTCAGCCAAGCCAGCTTGACCACAGCCACACCTTTGAGCACGTTTTGGGTCCAGGCGCGGGCCAACAACTCACACAGGTGCAAGTAACCCCGGTGGTTTTGCACCAACAGCACCACCCGGCT
Organism: uncultured Burkholderiales bacterium; assembly: GCA_903953985.1. Classification (GTDB taxonomy): domain Bacteria; phylum Pseudomonadota; class Gammaproteobacteria; order Burkholderiales; family Burkholderiaceae_C; genus Limnohabitans_A. The sequence goes on along the minus strand of CAJBLW010000527.1, from coordinate 2,304 downwards.
GATGGCGCCTGTGTCGCCGCCCAGGCCCTCAAGGTTGATCTCGGAACCGATGATGGGTTTGACGCCCTTGCCCCGACCTTCCTTGTAGAACTTGACTGTGCCAAACAGGTTGTTCAGGTCTGTGATGGCCAGTGCGGGTTGGGCATTTTGTGCCGCCATTTTGACCACATCATCGATGCGACAAGTGGAGTCAACGACAGAAAATTCGGAGTGGAGGCGAAGGTGAACAAACATAGCCGACCATTGTAGAAGCTCTCCCCAGAAGGACTTGGGTGTCGATGGGGGCGAGAGCCGACTTAGTGCAATCTTTGGTATGCGACTTCAGTCTCGTAGAACCTGCAACACCTCCGAGCGAAACTCTCGTCCGTACAAAATCAGCACCACCAGCGCCGTGGCCAGGACGAGCGCCAGCGGCGAGAAAAACCAGGCCATGGCGGCAAAAGAAAAGTAATACGCTCGCAGGCCGTCGTTGAAGGTCTCGGCGGCGGCGCTGACCAGACAGCCCGCCCGCAGCGCATAGTGTTGTCGATCTGACTCACCGCTGGCAAAAGATTCTGGCGGCGGCATGCCACCAATGACCAGGGCCACAAAGGTGTATTGCCGCATCGACCATGAAAAGCGAAAGAAGGCATACACAAAAATGCCCACCAGCACCAAAATTTTGAGTTCAAACACCAGCAAGGGCGTGGGCTGCGCAAAAGGAATCTCACCCACCAACTCGGCCGCTTTGTTGGTGGTGCCCAAGAGCGCAAACAAGCCACCGATGATGATGATGCTGGTCGATGAAAAAAACGCCGGAGTTTGCGAAAGGTTCTGCGTGATCAAGCCATCGAGCATGCGCGGATCGCGCGCTGTGGTTTGAAGCATCCACTTCTGGCGGTACTTGTTGGTGGTGGCGATCAGGCTTTGATCTTGCTTGCCGCGAATGCGGGCAAACCAAGCGTAGCCCACCCACAAAGTAAAAAAAGAAAACAGTGCCAGCCAATCGGCCCAGGGCAGCATGGAGATGATTTTCATGCGTGCATCCTAGCAACTGTCTGAGCAAGCTGACTGCCATGGGGCGTTCTCAAACAAAAAAAGCCAGGGCGACCTGAATCGCTCTGGCTTTTGGCGTGGGCATTTGTCCGAGGATCAGCCGCGATGATCAGCACCTCGCATCAGCCGCGCAGCTTGCCCGCCAGCGCAGCGATGCGCTCCCCGTAGGCTTTGGCGGTGTCCAAGTCCCCTTGGGGAATGTCTTGTGCGGGGCTGGTCGCGCCGACTTGCGCCATCAGGCCCGAGTTGGAGCCAATGCGGTTGATCGTGCCGTCGTTCATGGCGGGCTGACCCACCCACACCATGCCCTGCTGCATGGCCAGGGTGATGAAGTACTGAATGGTGGACAGCTTGTCGCCGCTGGGGCTGGCCGAAATGGTGAAGCCGCCTGCGACCTTGTCTTTCCAGGCGCTGGTGAACCAACGCTTGGAGGATGCATCCGCAAACTTCTTGAATTGCCAAGAGGCCATGCCCATGTAAGTGGGCGAGCCGAAGATGATCGCATCGGCCGCATCCAATGCGGTCCAGTCAGCGTCGGTGATGTTGCCGTCGGCATCAATCGCGATCACTTGGGCGTTGGCGCCTTGGGCCACAAATTGGGCCACACGCTGGGTATGGCCGTAGCCGGAATGGTAGACAACAACTGTTTTGGCCATGAGAAAAACTTCTTGGAGGTTGAGAAAAGTGAGGGGAGGAAATCAGAGCGGTGATGAATCACCACACAGGCGGAAATGGCACGAACAATCAGGCCGACAAGTCGAACACCAGCACTTCGGCGTCTTGGCCTTGGCTCAAAGCCAGGGACGATTCGGCTTGCAGCATGGCAGCGTCACCCGCCTGCAAAGTTTGGCCGTTGACCTGCAGGTTACCGCGCACCAAAAAAACATAGGCTTTTCGAGCGGGGTTGAGCGGCAGATGGGCGGTCTCAGCGCCATTGAACAGGCCCGCAAACATTCGGGCATCGGCATGGATTTGCACCGCGTGCTCGGCTGCCTGCGCGTCTGCCGCCGGGGCGGCCACCAACGCCAGTTGCCCACGCTTGGCACTCTCGGGCACCGACTTTTGCTCGTAACCGGGGTCAATGCCCGTCACATTGGGCTCAATCCAGATTTGTAAAAAGTGGGTCTGCTCGCCTTCGGCGTGGTTGAACTCGCTGTGGCGCACGCCACTGCCTGCGCTCATGCGTTGCACGTCACCGGGGGGGATGCCCTTCACATTGCCCATGCTGTCTTGGTGGGCCAAGTTGCCCGACAGCACGTAGCTGATGAT